>DATBRP010000240.1:0-1567 GCA_036560245.1 Hyphomicrobium sp. | reverse complement strand
TCGTAGTAGTGAATTTCCATGTCGAAGCCGCGCGCACGCTGCGCCAGCGCCTGACCGATCTTGCCGAAGCCGTAGATGCCGAGCTTCTTGCCGTCGAGCCGCTGACCGACGAGTTGCAGCGGCTGCCAGCCGGGCCATGAGCGCGTGCGGATCATATGCTCGCCTTCCGACGCGCGTCGCGCCGAACCGAGCAGCAAAAGCATGGCGATTTCCGCCGTCGCCGCCGTGACGCCGTGCGGCGCGTTGCCGACCTTGATGCCGCGCGCCTTGCAGGCATCGAGATCGATGTGATCGAAGCCGATCGAGAACGTCGAGATGCACTTGATGTTGTCCGGCATCTTGTCGATGACGTCCTTGCGGCACTTCTCGTTCAGCGTGATGAGCAGCGCATCGACGTTCTTTGCCGTCTCAAGCATCTCGTCGATCGTGATTTTCGGGTCGTCCCCGTGGGCGATGACATCATAGGAAGCCCGCGCGCGGGCCATGGCAGCCTCCGGCAGAGGCCAAGTAATCAGGATTTTCTTTTTCGACATGAGACTAAGGCTCTCCGGACATCCGATTTCGATCGCAGGCCTCGCTTGTGCCCGACCGGGACGGACCTGACAAGTCCGTTGCCCTGGCGCATTGCACCGCAACCAAGCAGCCGGCAACCTTTTCTTCATCACGTTTGGCGCAATGTCGGCTCAGGGCCGGGCCTGCGAGCTCCGCCTTCGTGTCCTGGGCGTCGCCATGCGCATCGTTGTCATCATTCTGGTCGCACTCGCCACCCTCAAGGTCTGGACCCAGGACCGCACGTATCGCACCGTTATGGGCGAAGCGCTCGTCGAAGCCTACCGCGCGCGCGCCATCGAGGTCTGCCGCAAGCAGACTGCGAAGAAAGCACCCGTGGCCTCGGCTGCCGAGATCGCCGGACTTTGGAGCGCCAGCTCCACGGCCGAGATTGCGATCGGCGATCCCGACGTCGACGTCGCCATTTGGGATACGCAAAACCCGCTGTGGCCGCAGCGCTTCCGCAATCCCCATCTCGTGTTGACGGGCGCCGGCGAGCCCGCCGCCCATTGCGCCTATGACCTGCATGCCGGCATGGCGACGCTATCGCCCTGAACCCGCGCGAGCTGCGGCTTTAAGACTCTCTTAACGTTCGACAACGCCCTGTTCATCTTTCGACACGACAATAGCAACGCGAGTCGACGGCGGGCCGATCCAGTGGAAAGACCGGCCGTTCGACGTTCGGCGCGGGTGCGCCGCACGGGCGTTGCGGACGTATGGATCAACAGAAACCGCAGATTGACGAACGTGAAAAGAACAGCGGATCGCTGATCTTCGCGCGCGCGCGCGTCGCCATTTACAAGCGCATGAAGGCCATCTTGGTCTTTCCCGTTGTCGTCGCCCTCTGCGCCGCAGCGGTCGTGTTGATCCTGCCCAAGCACTACGATGCCTCCGTCACCATTCAGATCGACCCGCGCCAGAGATCGGCCGCCTCGATAGCCGCCGACAGCTCCGAACCGAAGACCGACCAGCCGACGATCGAAGCCGAAATCGAAACATTGCAGTCGGAGCCCATCAT
>DATBRP010000239.1:0-6814 GCA_036560245.1 Hyphomicrobium sp. | reverse complement strand
CCACCCGATGCGTCCGTCGCCGACGTCGATTTCGCTCAAGCCCGGCTTCAACGCGTCCAGGATCAGATCATACCAGCAGCCTGGGGCGCGCTTCCTGCCTTCGAAGCCCGCGACATAGAGACGATCACGGGCGCGAGTCATCGCGACGTAGAGCAGGCGATTGCGTTCTTCACCGTCGCGCGCGTCCTTGTTCGACCGCGCCGTGTCCACGGCAGCGACGCGCGATGTGCCTTTCACGGCCCAGACGATCGGTTCCGGCATGCCTTCTGGACGAGCAAGATGCGTGAGCCTGACGAGGCTCGCTGCTGAGCTGTCGCCGGAGGCTGTCGTGCACGTGTCGGGAAGGAAGACAATCGGTGCTTCGAGACCCTTGGCGCCGTGCACGGTCATGACACGCACTTCATCGCGGCCGTGCTCCATATCGCGTTTGACTTCCGGCTCGACGGCGCGAAGCTCGGCAAGAAATTGCGTCAGCGATGGCGGCGTGCCGTCGTCGTAGCTCAAGGCAAGATCGAGAAACTCGTCGATGGCGTCGGCCGCTTCGGGGCCAAGGCGGCGCAGCATTCTCTCACGACCGCCGTCGCGGTCGAGTACGCCGGAGAAGAACTCGAAGGGCGGCGTGAAGTCGGCCTTAGCGCGCCAGCGCTTCAAGGTTTCGGCCGCAGTTTTGTACGCGGCGTTGGTTTCGGCGCTATCGAGAAACGCCGCCCATAGCGTTTTTGCCTTTCGGCCCGGCGCGATTGCGAGCAGATCGTTATCATCGAAATTGAAGATCGGACCTTTGAGCACGGTGGCGAGCGCGAGATCGTCTTCCGGCAGCGTCAGGAAATCGCCGAGGACCATCAGGTCCTGCGCCGCGATCTGATCGGTCAGCGCGATCCTGTCCGCGCCGGCGACGGGGACGCCCCGACGCTTCAGCGCGGCCACCATCGGCACCGCGAACGGATTGCGCTTGCGCACCAGGATCAGGATATCGCCGGCGCGGATGGGACGACCTTGAGAGACGAGATGTTCGCCGGATTTGATCCACCCTTGGATCGTATCAGCGATACGGTCGGCGAGGCGATTGGCGGGGGAGCGTTCGCTCGTGTCCGACAGCGGGCTCCAGGGATCGGCTTCAGCGGGATCGTCCGGCTTTTCGGTCGGCCAGATTTCAATCAGCCCGGCCTGACCGATGCGCATAGCACTATGTCTCGGCGGCGGCCCACCAGTTGTCAGCCCCGGTGTTTTTTGTGTGTCGGCAAATACGCCGTCGACCCCCGCGAGAACGGGCGAGACGGTTCGAAACGACATCGTCAGTTCGATGGGCTTACAGGCGAGGCCGGCGTTGCGCGCGAGTGCTGCGAAGTGCTCGCCTGCGTCCGCGAACATTTTTGGGTCTGCACCCTGGAACGAATAGATCGATTGTTTTTCATCGCCGACGGCGAAGACGGTGCGAGCAATACCGTCGCGGCTTCCGGCACCTGCAAAAAATTCCCCGGCCAGGGCTTTGATGATCTGCCATTGCTCGGGGCTCGTGTCCTGCGCCTCGTCGACGAGAATGTGATCAAGGCCGCCGTCGAGCTTGTAGAGCACCCATTGCGCTTCGCCGCCTTTGCCTTCGAGCAGCGATTTCGTCTTCAGGATCAGATCGTCGAAATCGAGCGCGCCAGCGACGCGTCTTGCCTCAGTGTAGCGCTGCAAGACAACGCCCGCGAGTGTGTAGAGCGCCATAGAGGCTTCAACCAGCGTCAGAGCTTTCAGCTCTTTCGACAAGGCGAAGAATTTTTGCTGCGCACTCTGACAGCGTTCGTGCAGCCCCGGCCTCGCAGTGGCGAGTGCCTTGGTCATCAAGCTGCCGCGCGTCGCGTCGCCGCCATCGACGAGGAAGTAGTTGCTCAGGACGTTGAGGCAGCGTTGCGGATCGTTTTGCTGTTTCGCGGACGTCAGCGTCGCGGCGTGCTTCTGGTCGGTCACGGTGCCCGTCGAAAGATGCGCGCAAATCTCCTGCAACTCGTCTTTCGAAAGAACGTTGGCACATTCCTGATGAATGTCGGCGAGCGCCACGCCGAGGCGAACGCCGAGATTTTGCCTGAGATACTTATCCATCGCCGCGAAGTCTTGCATCGTCGTCCCGACTTCACGCCGACTCGCGACATCAAGCCAGCGGCGTTCTTCGACGGCGTTGCTGATCAACTTGTCGAACTGAATGTCCGTCGCATATTTGACGATGACGTCGAGCGCTCGCCCGAGCGGCGACTGCGGCGCGGACGTAGCGTCCATCAGAGTCTGCTCGATGGCGCGGCCTTTCAGCTCTTGCGCGGCGGCATCGTCGAGGATTTTGAAATCGGGCGGTACGCCGGCTTCCAGCGGAAACCTTTGCAGCAGGCGCTCGGAAAACGCGTGGATGGTTTGAACCTTCAGGCCACCTGGCGTTTCGATGGCGCTGGCGAACAGCCTACGCGCCAATTCCAATGTTTCATTTGAAACATCGGCGCCGGTGACGATGCGGAGCGCCTTTTTGAGTTCGACATCGGTCGCCGTCACCCATCCGGCGAGCTGCTCGAACACGCGTCTCGACATTTGGGCGGCGGCGGCCTTCGTGTAGGTGAGGCAGAGGATGCGCTGGGGTTTCGTTCCGGCGAGCAGCAGGCGCAGCACTCGCAGTGTCAGGACGTGCGTCTTGCCCGTTCCGGCATTGGCCTTGACCCACGCCGACGTCAGAGGATCGGCGGCGCTCCCCTGCAGGCGATTGGTCTCTTCCTGCAGCGCTTCGAGGGATATTCTCTTCGTTTCGAGGTTCATGACGCCGCCTCTTCGTCGACGTGCGCCGACCACTCAGCGACGCGCGCCAATTGTGCGTAGGCGTCGTAATCGTAGCTGTAGCTCGGCCGCCGTATGGCTCGATAAGGCGTTGCGGGATCGTCGAATGTTTTGATGAGACGTTCGAGGCCCTGCCGTGCGTTGTTGGCGAGCGCGGCGATGTCGTTGGATTTGATGGCGCGTTCCTCGCCCGCAGGCTCGCCGCCCGAAGCGCGGATATATTTGAGTAACTCGACGGCGCGTCCGTACAGGTTCGGAAAGCCGATGTCGCCGAGCGCGATGGCGGCTTCGAGCGGCAACTGCGGCGAGCGTCCTTCCAACACCCAAGCCTCGCGCGGAATCATGCCGGTCTTGTAATCGGTGATAACGACTGCTCCGCCTTTGTCGTCGATGCGATCGGCGCGCGCCGTGAGCGTGAACGGTTCGGTGCCGGGCGCGAGAACGAGGTGTCCGGACGTTTCGGCAATAACCGAGAGAACGCCGTCGCGGCGCTTGCCTTCTCCTTCAGCGAACCACGCCAGAAACCGTTTCAGGCGCGGCATCCAGAACGCAGCGACGCGCGGATGACCGGTGAAGCTTTCGAGCACTTCGCTCGCGATCTTCTCCAGTTCCGCAAGAGGCGCTGGTGGCAGCGTCGTCGGAAATGCAACTGCGAAAC
The DNA here is from genome assembly GCA_036560245.1 of Hyphomicrobium sp. Lineage (GTDB taxonomy): Bacteria > Pseudomonadota > Alphaproteobacteria > Rhizobiales > Hyphomicrobiaceae > Hyphomicrobium_B. The sequence goes on along the minus strand of DATBRP010000239.1, from coordinate 3,354 downwards.
GTGAGAGCACGTCATGCACAAGCGCGCCACGCAGGCTTGCATCGGGTGAAGTTCCGAGCGGCGGCAGCGGTTCGAGCTTCAGTATGCGGCGCGCGTACGTCGCGTAGGGATTGGCGATCCAGCGCTCGATTTCCGTCACGCTCATCTTGCGCGGGCGAAGCGCGATGTCGGGCCTCGGCTCCGGGGCTTTGATCGCGATGCGCTGATCGATTCGGTCGCGCGCGCGCGCCCAGGCCAGCCACGGTTTTTCCGGCGTCAGCACGCTTTTGAGATCCATGCCTTCAAGCAACGCGGTGATCCGCATCAGCCAGCGCGATGGCACCGTCGGCACGCCGTCGACCTTTTCGGCGCGCGTCAGGTAGACGGTCTTGGCCCCGAGCAACGATATGAAGTCATGGGCGGCGCGGCCAATTTCTTCTTCCGGCGAGGGCAGCCCGAGTTCGCGGCGCATCGGACGATTGAGCCAGGCGCCCGGCTCGGCGGCTTCGGGCCACGTGCCTTCGTTGAGTGAGCCGAGGATCAGAACGTCCGGTTGTTGCAGCCGGGCTTCGAACGGTCCCCAGATCGCAACGCGCGGATGCACGGCGGTGCGCTCGCGCACGTTCTCGCGCGCCAGGAGCGTTGCGTAAAGATCGGCATAATCGACCGCGCGCACGTCGAGTTCTGGTGTATCCGGCGCCAGGAGCTTAGTGAAAAAGCGCGATGCCGCTTCTCCCGCTTCGCCTTGCCAAAGGGGGTTTGGCGCATCGGATTTCGGAGTCTCGTCTTCCGGTAAAACGGCGAGTGTTTCGGCCGCTTCGGCATGAGCGTGTGCGAAGTCTGCCAGCGGACGCTGGTCGTTCGACGCATAGAGTTCGATTAGCGGTTTGAAGGCCGTCGCAATCCGCGTGATGAGTTCACGCGCGCCGTTGCAATCTTCCGGCCAGAGCCGCTGCGCTGCGGTATGCATGCGCTTCTTTTCCGCCCGGTCGCGCTCGGCAGTCTCAAGGGCCGCGAGAATTCCATCGACGCCGCGTCCGAGATACGGCGTCCGAAAAGCGCTGATTTCGAGGGCGCGGGCGTAACGGCGAATGTCGAACGGCTTGAAACCGGCCCGGCACAGCGGATGGCGTAATAGCGCCATCGTCTCGGCCGGAGCGAAGCCGCTGACGACGGCGCCTATGACGAGCGCGAGAAACGCGCCGGGCACCGTCTTGGCAAACGGGCGACCGGCGCTGTCGTCGACGCGAATGCCCCAGGCTTCGAGCCGGATGGCGACGCGACGCGCCAGCAATCGATCGGGCGAGACGAGCGCCGCGGTTTGCCCCGGCTTGTCGACGGCTTCGCGCAGGATCAGCGCTACGGTCTCGGCCTCGTCCTGCGCCGAAGGTGCCTCGATCAATGAGACGCCTGAGAGCGCGTTCTTGAGCTGGGCGTGATTGGCGTTCGTTGCGTAGTGATGCCAGCGGTCGGTCGTCGCAGAGGGACGCATGGCCTCGCTGAAGAACGCGGCGCGCGCGTGGCTTTGTGCTCCGATATCTGTGCCAGGCAGCGTTCGCACCGCACTTCGTTCGATACCCAGGCCGTCGAGCAGTTTTCTCAAACCGAACTGCGGATGCTCGGGATGGCCGGCATCATCAGCGTCATGGGAGACGATGGCATTCCAGCTCGCGTCGTCGAGCGACTGATCGAGCGCGGGAAGCACGATAGCTCCGGACGGTCGTGCGATCACGGCGCGCATCAGCGCGACCGTCGCCGGGATCGATCCGGTAACGCCGGCGACAATGACGATCTCATCCGGTTTCAGCTTCGTGATGCGCTCGGCTTCCGCGAGGATCAACGCGTTGCGCCGCGCCTCGGGCGATGTCAGACCGCCGGCCGCGAGATAGTTCGGCCAGAGTTCGGTGACGATCTTCAGGAACTCGACCGTCTTTTGCCAGTGCTGGGCGTAGGTTTCCGGTACCAGATCCTTGATGCCCGAGAGCGAGGCGTTCTCGCGCTCGATGTCGTCCATCAGTTTTGCGAGCTCGGCGGCGAGCTGAGCGGCTTGCGCTGGCGTCGAGCCCGACGTGCGTTCGGAGTCGGTATCAGACTTCGCCATCGTCTGACGCCAGCGTGCGACGAGCTGCATCAGGACAAGCGTTCGGTCGAGTGCGTCGATCGACGGCGGCTGTTCGAGCGCCGCCGCGCCCGAAAGATCACCCTCCGCGAGATTGGCAATCAGCGAGAGATCGTCTTCGCCTTGGGAGATCGGGCGAATGCGCGGCATGATGACGGCGCGGGTACCTGCGGCCGCGAGGAACGCTTCGCGCGTCGCACGGGCGGCGCGACGCGTCGGCAGCAACAACGTCATGTTCGGCAGCGACAGGATATCGGGAGCAGGGCCGCCGGGTGCCGGTAGATCGCCTTTCAAGATCGCGCGCGCCAGGGCTTCGAGAAACGGTACGCCTAGCGGCAGCGTGAAGACGTTGGCGGGCATCAGTCGGACCCCGACAAGGCGGAACCCGTCGTCATCGAGTCCGCTATAGCGCGTTCCGCGTCGGCAACGGCTTCCGGCGTTCCGACGTGCATCCAGGTGCCTTCGAGGCGAACACCGTAGAGGCGGCCAGCCTCGATGGCGCGATCCCACACCCGGTTGAGCGAGAACCGGCCCTTCGGCGCGCCGTCGAACAGTCGCGGATGGGCGATGGAGACGCCGGCAAAAACGAAGGGGGACATGCGGGCGCCGGATTGGCGCGTGAGTTGTCCCGTCGCGCCCATCTGGAAATCGCCGGGCCCGTCATAACCGATGCTCGACGCGACTGGGGCGACCAGCATGAGGCTGTCCATCGCCGCGTCGTCCCAGGCGTCGATCAGTCGATCGAGATTGGAGCCCAGGCCTTCGATCCAGACCGAGTCGGAGTTGTGAATGATGAAGGGATCGCGTCCAAGCTTCGGTAGCGCGTGGACAACGCCGCCGCCGGTATCGAGCAGTGCGTCGCGCTCGTCCGAAATGGCGATCTTCGGAGTTTTGCGGCTCGCGAGATGCGCTTCGATCCTATCCGCGAGATAATGGACGTTGACGACGGCGCGGGTAATGCGCGCCGCTGCGAGGCGATCGAGCACGTGGTCGATCAGCGGCTTGCCCGCGAGGCGCACGAGGGGCTTGGGGAGCGAACTCGTCAGAGGCCGCATCCGCTCGCCCTTTCCGGCGGCTAGGACAAAGGCGCTGGTCGGGCGCTTCGCAGACGTCATCGGCGGCGGTCTCCGGAATTGTCAGATCGTCAGTGCTTGTGCACGCAGGTTCCGAGGCAGGTTTTGGTCATACCACGCGGCGAGCGCGTGAAGGCCCTCGTGCTGCAGGTCGCGTTCGAGATACCCCCAGATGCGCGGCAG
>DATBRP010000238.1:0-2290 GCA_036560245.1 Hyphomicrobium sp. | reverse complement strand
TGCGGCGGTGATCGAGATAAGGGCAAGCGTCCGATCATGGGCCGCATTTCGGTAGAGAAGGCGGATATCACCATTGTGACAGACGACAATCCGCGCACCGAGGAGGCAGCCGCTATCCGCAAGCAAATTCTCGCCGGTGCGATTGGCGCCCGCGAAATCGGCGACCGGGCCGAGGCGATCGCAACGGCCGTTGCGATGATCCGGCCGGGCGATGTCGTTCTCGTTGCCGGCAAGGGGCACGAGACAGGCCAAATCGTCGGCGATCGCGTCGTGCCGTTTTCGGATCACGACGAAATTCGCCGCGCACTTGAGAGCTGATGATTGATGCAGCCCCTTTGGTCTTTCTCTGAATTGGCGGCCGCGCTGGGGACTCGTCCGGACGGCGGGTCCGCGACGAACGTTACGGGGATTTCGATCGATACGCGCACGTTGGCAGGGGGTGATCTCTTCGTCGCCTTGAAGGACGTGCGCGATGGTCACGATTTCGTATCCGCCGCGTTCAAGGCCGGGGCGGCTGCGGCGCTGGTTTCCGAGACCTACGAGCGCGGAGCCAATGACGGCGCGCTATTCCGAGTGTCCAATACGTTGAAGGGCCTCGAAGCCCTTGGCGGCGCGGCGCGGGCTCGGCTAGGGAGCGAAGCGCGCGTTATCGCGGTCACCGGAAGCGCGGGAAAGACCGGCACCAAGGAAATGCTGCGCGCTTGTCTTGCTACGCTCGGAGCGACGCACGCTTCAGAGAAGTCCTACAACAATCACTGGGGCGTTCCGTTGACGCTGGCGCGCATGCCGCGTGAAACGCTTTATGGCGTGTTCGAGATCGGCATGAATCACGCCGGGGAAATTCGGCCGTTGACGAAGATGGTGAAGCCTCATGCGGCGATCATCACGACGGTCGAAGCCGTGCATCTCGAGCACTTTCCCTCGGTCGAGGCGATTGCGGATGCCAAGGGCGAAATCTTCGAAGGTCTGCTGCCGGGCGGTGTCGCGATCGTCAAATATGAAAATCCACATGCGACACGCCTGAGCGCCATTGCTATGCGTCTTGGCGCAAAGCCCCTGACCTTCGGCTTCAACGCCCTAGCGGATATTCGTGGCGAAGACCTTCGCCTCACCCACGATGGAAGCGACATGACGGTTCGCATTGGCGATCGGCATTTTCCCGTTCATCTTGCGATGCCGGGACGGCACATCGCGGAAAATGCTCTCGCTGTCGCGGCAGCACTCGCGGCGATCGAGGCAGATGTCAGAAAGACATTGGCGGTGCTCGCCGATCTGGCCCCGCCGAGCGGACGAGGCGCTAGGAGCACGCTCCAGATCGACGGTGGCCAGGCACTTTTGATCGATGAGAGCTACAACGCTAATCCCGCCTCGATGCGTGCTGCACTCGCGACGCTTGCGTCGGTTCCGAGGGAGAAATTTTCGCGCCGAATCGCTGTTTTGGGCGACATGCTGGAACTCGGTCCGGACGCGGCGGCGCTGCACGTCGGCCTGAAAGGTGCTGTGGAGGACGCCGAAGTCGACCTCATATTTGCCTGCGGACCGCACATGAAGGGCCTTTATGATGCCCTACCGGTGCCCAAAAAAGGCGGCTACGCTTTAATGGCAGCATCGCTTGAGGCTATACTTGCTTCGAATTTGCGGCGCGGCGACGTCATCATGGTCAAGGCGTCGAACGGGATGCGCCTTGGTCCGATCGTCTCTGGACTGAAATCTCGGTTCGGATAAGAGGGGCCGCCTGACGGTTCCGCACATACGGGGGAAGTTAGTTCGGCATGCTCTATGAGCTCGTCAATTTCAGCGACCAGGTCAGCGCGCTGAACGTCTTTCGCTACATCACATTCCGAACCGGCGGCGCAATCTTCACGGCGCTTCTGTTTGTGATGATGTTCGGTCCGGCGATCATCGATCTCTTACGTGTCAGGCAGGGCAAGGGGCAGCCGATCCGCGACGACGGCCCGCAAAGCCATCTCTTGAAGCGCGGCACGCCGACGATGGGCGGACTGATGATCCTCGCGGGCGTCACCGTTTCGACGCTGCTCTGGGCTCAGCTTTCGAACGGCTACATATGGGTCGTTCTCGGTGTCGCGATCTCCTATGGTGCGATCGGCTTCTATGACGACTTCCTGAAAGTGACCAAGCGCTCGTCGGACGGTTTCTCGGGGCGATGGCGGTTTCTTCTGGAAGTACTGGTCGCTGCTGTTGCCGGCTACATGCTGATGAAGCTCGGCCCCAAAGGTCTCGACACGGATTTGACGTTTCCCTTTTTCAAGGATCTCGTCATCGATCTCGG
>DATBRP010000237.1:0-9479 GCA_036560245.1 Hyphomicrobium sp. | reverse complement strand
CAGCTTTAAAGCCTCGTGGCTCCCGCGCCGCACTGGCATGGATTTGCCAAACCAGGCTCATCCGGCCATATCTCGGCCCCGCGCCGCTGTTCAAGTAGCGCCGCCTGTGTCGCCGTACGGTCACGAAAATCCGGAAAGCTCTCTAACTCGACGTCCGAAATATCCATTCCCCAACGGCTGACCCAATGACCCGCGTTTCCGTCAACCGCACGCTTGCCCGCCTCTACTGGCTGCTGACGATCGTGCTTTTGCTCCTGCTGGCCTCGAAGTTCGCCGACGATATTCCCGGGCTGCCGCCGTTCGTCGTAACGACCGCCAACAAAGTTTATGACTTCATGCGTGACATGTCGCTGCTGATCGCGACCGGCGGCGTCGCCTATCTCTCCAACATTTTCCAGAAGCGCTCGAAGTTCGTCGAAGGCCTGGAAGAGGAATGGCGCAACATCGTGCGCACGAAATCCCTCCTCCTCAGCACCTGCGAGAAGCCTTATCTCGCGACCGACGATTACCTCGCCGCTTACTACAAAGTCAGCGAGACGATCGACACCATGCGCATCGTTTACCGGAACACCGGCGAGACGGGCGGCCTTGTCGGTCTTTATCCGTTCGCCCCGTTGCACGACATGCGCAGGGCTCTGCAGACGCTCGATCCACGCATCACGGCCGATCCGACGATCGAACAGAAAAATCTGGTCCGCGACGCCATCCAGCAATCGTTCTTCGCGTTACGTGAAACATTTCTCGAAGAACTCGACCTCGAACAGCCGCAGCATCCTCTGCTGATTTCAGGAGCCCGCCGTCTCAAGGTTCCCGGCGCAGCCGTCGCGGCTGTCATCATGGAAGGTCACCAGCGCCGCAGGCTGGAGCGCGAGCCGTCATCGAGGCCGGACATCGATGCGTTGCTGACGACGCTACGAGCGCTGGAAGAAGATAACGGTGGTATTTCCGGCAGCGAGACCAGACCCTCGGCGTGATCGCGCATTGCTGCCCGGCCGCGCGTGAGTTAAGGTCTTTCAGACTGTTAAGCCGCACCCGGAACGGCGAAAGCCGCCCTAGCCCTGCGCCTCCCTAACATGCTAGGTGCGGAGCGATATTGCGTCGCAGCAGGCGACGCCCGGCGCTTCCATAACATCAGGTTTGAAATGGCCCTTCGCAACATCGCGATTATCGCGCACGTCGACCATGGCAAAACGACCCTCGTCGACGAGCTTTTGAAACAGTCGGGGTCCTTCCGCGAGAACCAGAAGGTGGCCGAGCGGGCGATGGACTCCAACGACCTTGAGCGCGAGCGCGGCATCACCATTCTCGCGAAGTGCACCAGCGTCGAATGGAAGGGCACGCACATCAACATCGTCGATACGCCGGGCCACGCCGACTTCGGCGGCGAGGTCGAGCGTATTCTCAACATGGTCGATGGCGTCGTTGTGCTCGTCGATGCTTCGGAAGGCCCGCTACCGCAGACCAAATTCGTCGTCTCGAAAGCTCTGAAGCGCGGCCTTCGCCCGATCGTCGCAATCAACAAGATCGACCGGCCCGACGAACGCCACCTCGACGTTCTCAACGAAGTCTTCGATCTCTTCGCCAACCTCGACGCCACCGACGAGCAGCTTGATTTTCCGGTGCTCTATGGCTCAGGCCGCAACGGCTGGATGGCGCGCGATCCTTCCGGGCCGCAAGAAAACCTGGCGCCGATGTTCGACTTGATCCTCGAGCACGTACCACCGCCCGCCGTCGACGACGGCCCATTCCGCATGCTCGCGACGACGCTCGACGCCGATCCCTTCCTCGGCCGTATTCTGACCGGCCGCGTCACCTCGGGAACGGTGAAGCCGAACCAGCCGCTGAAGGCCTTGGACCGCGACGGCAAGTTGATCGAACAGTTTCGCGTCCAAAAAGTTCTCGCATTCCACGGACTGGAACGGACGCCGGTCGAATCCGCCGGCGCGGGTGACATCATCGCGCTGGCCGGCATGAGCCAAGCCAACGTCGCCGACACGCTGTGCGATCCGTCCGTCGAGACGCCGTTGCCGGCACAGCCTGTCGATCCCCCGACGCTGTCGATGACGTTCCGCATCAACGACGGCCCGTTTGCGGGCCAGGAAGGCGACAAGGTTCAAAGCCGCGTGATCCGGGATCGCCTCCTCAAGGAGGCCGAACGAAATATCGCGATCCGCATCGAAGAAAACGAAGACAAGGATAGCTTCATCGTATCGGGTCGCGGCGAATTGCAGCTCGCGATCCTGATCGAGAACATGCGCCGCGAAGGCTTCGAGCTGACGGTATCCCGTCCCAAGGTCGTTTTGAAAACAGATCCCGAGACCGGACAGCGACTGGAGCCGATCGAAGAAGTCATTGTTGACGTCGATGACAACTACACCGGCGTCGTCGTTTCGAAACTCTCTGAACGCAAAGGCGATCTCTTGGAGATGCGCCCGTCGGGTGGCGGTCGCACGCGCATGGTGTTGCATGTGCCGACGCGTGGCCTTCTCGGCTATCAGGCGGAACTTCTGTCCGATACGCGCGGCACCGGCATCATGAACAAGCTGTTCCACGACTACAAACCCTTCAAAGGCGAAATTTCTGGCCGGCGCACCGGCGTGATGATTTCGAACAGCCCGGGCGAAGCCGTCGCTTACGCGATCTTCAATTTGCAGGATCGCGGACCTTTCATGGTCAATCCGCAAGATCGCGTCTACGAAGGCATGATCGTCGGCGAGCACTCACGCGACAACGACCTCGAAGTCAACGTCGTGAAGGGCAAGAAGCTGACCAACGTCCGCGCGTCCGGCAAGGACGACGCCGTGCTTCTGACGCCGCCCATGCGCCTCACCCTCGAGAAGGCAATGAGCTACATCACCGACGAAGAACTCGTCGAAGTGACGCCGAAGTCGATCCGGCTGCGCAAGCGCTGGCTCGATCCGAACGAGCGCAAGCGCCAAAGCCGCAAGAGCGAGTCCGAGCGTGCCAGCGGCGCGGCATAAGCCATAGACTGACGCCCTTCACCGCCGACATTCGAACGCACGGAATCCCAAACGGATTTCGTGCGTTTTCTGCTTTGATTGACTTAAGCGCACGCCTTTGGTTTGTGGTTTCAAACCGGCAGACTGGGGAACGGATAACGCTGTGAACTGGCCAAAAGGCGTTATCCCGACACCCGCTTTCGAGCGCGCCGCCGCCTTCCTCGAAGAGCCGGGCGGCAATCTCTTTGTCACGGGCCGCGCCGGCACTGGCAAGTCGACGCTGCTCAAGGCGCTGCGCGACGCTTATGCCGACCGCATGGTGGTGCTCGCGCCGACGGGTCTTGCCGCGATCAATATCGGCGGCCAAACCATCCATTCCTTTTTCGGCTTCCCGCCGCGCCTCATTCAGGAAAGCGACATCCGCAGAAGCCGCAACGGCCGCGTCATGCGCAAGCTCGACTTCCTCGTTATCGACGAGGCCTCGATGGTGCGTTCGGACCTGATGTGGGGTATCGACCGGGCGATGCGCATCAACCGCGGACGGCCGAAGGAGCCCTTCGGCGGCGCCCGCGTTCTACTCTTTGCCGACCTGCATCAGTTGCCGCCCGTCGTACAAGAACGCGAAGTTCTCGATCACCTCATCGACACGCACGGCAGCCCCTTCTTCTTCCTGGTACCGGCGCTGCGTGAAGATAGCGGAACCTCGCTCCTCGAACTCGAGCAGATCTTTCGGCAAACCGACGACGCGTTGATCCGCGTCTTGAATGCCGTTCGCGACGGCAACGTCAGCGACTCCGACCTCGCATTCATCAATACGCGTGTCAGTCCCATCCGAACACTTGCCGAAGGCGAGCCCTACGTCATTTTGACGACGACCAATGCGGCGGCGAAGCGGATCAACATCCGCTACCTCGAAGCGCTTCCCGAACGCGCCGTTCGCTTCAACGCCACGATCACCGGAGACTTCAATGCCAATGTCGAACCGGCCGATCCGGCGCTCGAATTGAAACCCGGCGCCAAGGTGATGATGCTGCGTAACGACCCCGACAAGCGGTGGGTCAACGGCACCATCGCGCGCATATCGCGGCTGACCGACAAGCAGGTCTTCGTCGAAGTCGCCGGCCGCGAACACGAGGTCGAGCCGGTCGCCTGGGAACATCGCCGTTACGCGTTCGACCAGTCGGCCGAAAAAATCGTCGAGACGATCGCCGGCACGTTCAAGCAATTTCCGCTTCGCCTGGCCTGGGCGCTGACGATCCACAAGGCTCAGGGCCTGACACTGGACAAGGTTTACGTCGACCTTGGCGGCGGGACCTTCGCCCACGGCCAGACCTATGTCGCTTTGTCTCGCTGCCGAACGATGGAAGGCTTGGCGTTGGCGCGTCCGCTGACCCGCCGCGACGTCATGTTCGATCCGGAAGCGCTTGGCTATCGCGAGGTGTTTCCGACGCTTCCGGTTGAGCTCTGAGACGTAAGGTTAATTTCGCATCTGCGAGAAAGTGGGTTGGTTTTTCCCTGCCCGTTAGGGTCGATACATACCCCTTTCGAGACATAAGGACGCGATTTAAGATAAGCTAGGTCGCATTTTTTCGAAGAATGCCGTAAAAACATATTGCGCCGCACAAATTATCGGCCTATGGTCCGCGCATGGTTTCGCCGACGAGCGCCGACCGTTTTTTCAAGAGCAAGTCCGTCATATTAAAAGCTCAGGAGTGTCCCCCATGAACGACGCCTTCACCCGTCAAGTGCAAGATTTTACCCGTCAGGCCCAAGAGATGTTTACCGCTGGCAAGGATGCCAAAGTGCCGGAAAACATTTCCGCGTTCGCCGAAGATGCCATCGCCAAGTCACGCGATGCTTACCATAAATTCGCGGCCCTTGCGAAAGACAATGCCAAGGTTGCCGAGGAAGTGTTGCTGACGACACAGGCCGGTGCCAAGTCGATCGGCGAAAAGATTGTCGCCAATACGTTCGCCAACACCGAAGCCGCATTCGAAGCAGCTCAGGCGATGGCGCGCGCTCGTACGTTCCCGGAAATCGCACGCCTGCAGGCCAACTACTGGCAGCAGCAGTTCGCGGTGGTCGGTTCGCAGTCGAAAGAACTTTTCGAACTTTCGAACAAGGTGACGAAGCAGGCGCTCGAAACCGTCGGCACCGCAACGACGAAATCTTTCGAACAGTTCAAGACGGCCGGCTGATTCTGACGGTCTACGGCGATCGCCTAGGCTTTCGCCGACTGGGGCACTTTGAACTAAAGTATAGCGCGAGGCGTTAGCCTCGCGTTTTTTTGTTTGTCATTTTTTATTTGCTTCGACGGCGAGAGAGACAGGTGCGCTCCGGCACACTTGGCGCTACAGTGCTCTCATGTTGAACCAGCGTCTTGAAGTCTTCGTGCGTAACGCCCGCCCGAGCGACGCTCCGGCCTTGGCGAGAATTTTTCGCGAATCCTGGCGCCTTGCCTACACTGGGATTCTTCCCGGCCCGCACCTGGAACATGAAATTCAGCGCCGCGATGCCACGTGGTGGCGCCGCGCCATTGCAGCCGAGCACAATCTCCTTGTCGTTCTGCACGGTGAATATATCGCCGGCTACGCGACCTGCGGACGGGCGCGAGGCGGCCGTCGCGATACCGGCGAAATTTATGAACTCTACTTGGCGCCGGTTTATCAGGGCATCGGCATCGGCGAACACTTGTTCGAGACGTGCCGCGCGACGCTCGATGCGATCGGATTTGAACGCCTCATCGTCTGGGCTCTCGCTGAAAACGATAGGGCGCGTGCGTTCTACCTGCGCTGCGGCGGCAGACCGACGCGCCGCTCATGCGTCCGTTTCGGCAAGTCGGTTAATGCTCGGATCGCTTACGAGTGGTGAGATAATCGGGCCGTGCCGCACGACGCGTCATGTCGCGGACGATGCGACCTAAACCGCGTTGTACCTCGCCGCGTTTCACGGCAAGTGTCGTCCACCTGATTCCCACCACCCAATTGAGGTTGTCCATGCGTCTCGACGCAATCAAGCCCGGCAACACGCCGCCGGAAGACATCAACGTCGTCATCGAGGTGCCGGTCGGCGGCGAGCCGATCAAATACGAGATGGACAAAGCATCGGGTGCGCTCGTCGTCGATCGCTTCCTCTACACGCCGATGCGCTATCCCGGAAACTACGGCTTCGTTCCCCATACGCTGTCGCGCGACGGCGACCCGATCGACGTTCTCGTCTGCAACACACGCGCCATCGTACCCGGTGCGGTCATCAACTGCCGCCCGGTCGGCGTCCTCGTGATGGAAGATGACGGCGGCGGTGACGAGAAAATCATCGCAGTGCCGTCCAGCAAACTGACCAAGCGCTACGACGCCGTAAAGACCTATACCGACCTGCCGCAGATTTTCCTTGACCAGATCGAGCACTTCTTTGCCCACTACAAAGACCTCGAACCCAACAAATGGGTGAAAATCGAGCATTGGGGTCATGCCGATGAAGCCAAGACCCTGATCACTGAAGCTATCGCGCGTTCACGAGCCGGCTAAAAACCGCTTCGCTGAAGCCCGTTGACCATCCGGAAGGGCCAAAAGCGATTTCGGAGCTTGTCCACTTCCTCTCTCACCGCTGCGTTGCTATATCGGCCGCGCCGAGTGCCAGTCCTCGAACCTGCCGGGAGAAGAGATGAAGATCGCCGTCATGGGCGCGGCTGGCCGCATGGGCCGCGAGCTGATCTCTGCCATCGTGGCGCAAACGGGTTGCACCGTGAGCGGCGCCACCGAGGTCGCGGGCTCGCCTCTGCTCGGCAGAGACATCGGCGAACTGGCCGGTCTCGATCGCCTCGGCGTCGCCGTTTCGAGTGACGCTGCCGCCGTCATCGCCGGCGCCGATGCCATCGTCGATTTTACCGTTCCAAAAGCCAGCATCGAATTCGCACGCTTGGCCGCCAAGTCCCGCACGGCACATATCATCGGAACGACGGGCTTCGATAAAGCGTCGGAGGCGATCATCGCGGAGGCCGCCACCAAAACCGCGATCGTCAAGGCCGGCAATATGAGCCTTGGAGTCAATCTTCTCGTCGCTCTGACGAAGCAGGTCGCCGCCGCCCTCGGGAACGACTTCGACATCGAGATTGTTGAAATGCATCATCGGATGAAAATTGATGCACCATCGGGCACCGCATTGATGTTGGGCGAAGCGGCTGCGACCGGCCGCGACGTTGCGCTCGGCGAACATTCGGTTCGCGTTCGCGACGGTCACACCGGTCCGCGCCGCCCCGGCGACATCGGCTTTGCAACGCTTCGCGGCGGTAGCGTTGTCGGGGACCACACTGTTATTTTCGCCGGTGACGGCGAACGCATCGAGTTGACGCACCGTGCCGCCGACCGCGGCATTTTTGCGCGAGGTGCAGTAAGGGCCGCAATTTGGGCAAAGGGGCGCGCTCCGGGTCTTTACGCTATGACCGACGTGCTCGGTATCTCATAAACACCTGATCCCAGCACCGCTGGCAAAGCATTGACGAGGACATGACAGACGCGCTGACAGACAACATTCTCGTTCTTGTGCGCCACGGTGAGAGCGAATGGAACCGGCTCAACCTGTTCACGGGCTGGCGCAATCCCGACCTGACCGAGAAGGGACTGATCGAAGCGCGCGTCGCCGGCCGTATGATCCGTGATCATCGGGTGAAGTTCGACGTCGCCTTTACCAGCGTTCTGAAACGCGCCCAGCATACCCTCGACATCATTCTTGCCGAACTCGATCAGCCTGACGTCCCGATCGTGCGCGACGCCGCATTGAATGAACGCGATTACGGCGAACTCTCCGGCCTCAACAAGGATGAAGCCCGCAAGAAGTGGGGCGAATCCCAGGTGCAGCTTTGGCGGCGATCCTACGACGTCCCGCCGCCGGGCGGCGAAAGCCTCAAAGACACCCTGGACCGCGTGCGGCCCTACTACGATAGCGCCATCTGGCCGCAAATCACCCAGAGCAAGAACGTCATCATCACCGCGCATGGCAATTCTTTGCGGGCGCTCGTGATGATCCTCGAAGGCCTCAGCGGCGACGAAATTCTGCAGCGCGAACTCGCAACCGGCGCGCCGATTTTGTACCGGCTCGGTGCCGACGGCCGCGCCATCGATCGCAAGGATTTACTGCCCGCGCGATCCCTCGCGGCGCCACCCGAGGATCGCGTCATCTAACAAGCGTCAACCGGGGGAGACGATCATGGCGTGGGAGGAATTGGGCCGCGAGGCGGAGCGCGAAAACTCCAGGCGTCGCGATAAGCTCGTCGGTGTTTATATCGGCATCCTTGCCGTCGTGCTCGCCATCAGCAGTCTCGGCGGCAACAACGCCGACCAGGACGCGACACAGCAAAATATTGCCGCATCGAACATCTGGGGCTTTTTCCAGGCAAAGAACGCCCGGCGTCAGGCCCTCCGGCTCCACGCCGACGAATTCGACATGATGCTGAAGTCGACACCCGCAATGCCGGATGACGTCAAGAAATCGATCGAAGCAAAAATCGCCGACTACAAAGTCCAGGATAAAACGCTCACCAGCGATCCGAAAACCGGCGAAGGCCTCGACGAGCTATTCAACAAAGGCAAAGCGCTCGAAGCCCAACGCGATGAAGCGCTGCAGCGCGGCCCCTATTTCGACTACGGCCAGGCGCTGCTGCAGATCGCGATCGTGCTCGCGTCCGTCGCGATCATTTCCGAAGGCACCTTTTTGCTCGTCGTCAGTTTCATTCTCGGCGGGCTCGGAATGCTCTCGACCATCGGCGGTTTCACGCTGGCTTTTCCCTTGCCGTTCGCCAGCTGACACTCACTTCAAATCGAATGCGGCGAGGCTCGTTGCGATGACACCGCCGCCGCGTATCAATTCCACGCGGCCCTCATAATGTCCGGTGGGCCACGGCTTATCGCCCCGTCTCTTGCCGGTGAAAGCGACATACGTCGCCTTATTGCGATCCAAGGTCGACCCCGCCTCATCGAATAAAAAGCCCTGCGGCCCGGAAGCGACAAAGTGAATTCGATCACCCTTTCGCAAATTGATGAAGCGGCCGTAGAGCACCAGCGTCGCCGACGTCGGCGTCAGCGCCACGACATTGCGATGATCGACTTCCAGCGCGCTGGCCTCGGGTGGAGCACCGGCGAACGCGACTGTAAGCAGCTCGCCATTCCTGTAAGGGAACGCGGCCGCAGCCGCGGGCTCCCAAAGCCCCGGCCCGTGGGCATCTTTCTCGCAAGCGCCATTGACGCTGTCCGGCAGGAACGGATCGATGATTTTTCCATCGTGCCGAACCGTCAGATGCACCTGCGCGAAGTCGGCCATTCCCGAAAATCCGACATCGCCCAATTGATCGCCACGCTTGACCGCCTGCCCCTTCGTGACCCGGATGCTGCCGTTGCGCAGATGGCAGTATTGCGTTTCCCACCCAGACCCGTGATCGAGGATGACGCCGTTGCCGCATTCGCGCCCGGCGATATCTTGCGGTTTCGCCTTCTTGAAGAAGACATCCGCAACGCCGTCGCGCAC
>DATBRP010000236.1:0-2929 GCA_036560245.1 Hyphomicrobium sp. | reverse complement strand
GCGGTCTCTTTGGTTCCAACGCCGGATGGCCATGTCCGCGACACGTACAAAAAGCCCGACGCCGATCGAGTCCCGGTGCGCCGAATACGGTTTGCGCATGACTGGGCAACGCCGGGTCATCGCCGAGGTGTTGTCGTGCGCGACCGATCATCCCGATGTTGAAGAAGTGCACCGGCGCGCGCATGCGATCGATGCGCGCATATCGCTGTCCACGGTCTACCGGACGCTGAAACTTTTTGCCGCCAAGGGTATTCTCGAACGGCACGATTTCGGTCTTGGCCGCGGCCGTTACGAGGCGGCGCTGCGCGGCCATCACGATCATCTGCTCGACGTCGATAGCGGGCGCGTCATCGAGTTCTCGAACTCCGACATCGAAGCCTTGCAAGAGCGTGTCGCGCGTGAGCTCGGGTTCGAGCTCGTCGGTCACCGCCTCGAGCTTTACGGCGTGCCGCTGGCGAAGAAGAAAACCACCGGCCGCAAGGTCTGATTGACCAATGGCAACGGGATCGCTTCGCGCCTCTGCCGTTCTCGCTACCTTCTTCGGCTTGACGCTGCCGCTGATGCCCGTGCAGGCGCTGCTGCTCAAGATTTCGGACAAGTCGGCGCGCCGCTTTCCGCATTGGTATCACCGGCAGGTTTGCCGCATTCTCGGCATCACGCTCGAGGTCGAGGGTGCAGTCGCTGAGCACGTGCCCGTGCTGCTGGTGTGCAATCACACGTCGTGGCTGGATATTCCCGTCCTCTCGGCGTTGGCGCCGGTTTCGTTCGTCGCCAAGCTGGAAGTCGGGGGGTGGCCGTTCGTTTCGGCATTGGCGCGGCTGCAGCGATCCGTTTTCGTCGATCGCACGCGACGGCAAGCGGCAGGAGACGCGGCAAACGCGATCACCAGCCGCCTGACGCAGGGCGATACGATCGTTCTCTTCGCGGAAGGGACGTCGAGCGACGGCAATCGCGTGTTGCCGTTCAAGACGTCGCTGTTCGGGGCTGTCGTCGGTACCGACACGTCGCATGCGGGGCGCGTCGTGGTGCAGACCGCGGCGGTCGTCTATACGCATATTCACGGCGTTCCGGTCACGCGCGCCATCCGGCCCCGGCTCGGCTGGTACGGCGATATGGAAATGACGTCGCATGCCTGGGGCGTTTTGAGGTCCGGGCCGATCACGGTTACGATCAAGGTCAGCCCGCCGGTGCCGCTCAGCGACTTCAGCGACCGGAAAGATCTGGCGCTGAAAACCGAACGCGCCGTCCGCCGCGACGTCCTGGGAATCCTGCGCGGGCGCTCCGGCGATCCGGACCTCGTTCCCGTCGAACCATCGCCGGAAGACCGGCGGGGCAAGCTCGCCAAACCGCAGCAAAAAAGCGAGAAATGGACATGATCGGGCGCTTTTGTGCTATGCGCGTGGCCTGAGACCCAAATTCAATCCTTTTGCCCGGCTGGCCCTACGACGTGAAACGCCCCGATCCGAAAAATTACTATCTGAAGACCTTCGGCTGTCAGATGAACGTCTACGACAGCGAGCGCATGGCGGAAGCATTGGCGCGCGAGGGCTACAGCGAGACCGCTGATCTCGGCGCCGCCGATCTCGTCATTCTCAACACGTGCCACATTCGCGAAAAGGCGGCGGAGAAAGTCTATTCCGATCTCGGCCGTATTCGCGACATCAAGGATGCGCGCGCGAAGGGCGGCAAGGAAACCGTCATCGCGGTCGCCGGTTGCGTGGCACAGGCTGAAGGAGCGGAGATCACGGCGCGGCAGCCGGCCGTCGATCTGGTGATCGGACCACAGAGCTATCATCGCCTGCCGGAGTTGATCGAACGCACGACCGTTCAGCGCACGCGCATCGTCGAGACGGAATTTCCGGGCGATGAGAAGTTTGCGCGGATGAAGGCACCGCGGCGCATTTCTTCGCCGTCGGCGTTTCTCACCGTGCAGGAAGGCTGCGATAAGTTCTGCACGTTCTGCGTCGTGCCTTATACGCGGGGCGCGGAATTTTCGCGGCCGGTCGCGAAGATCGAAGAAGAAGCGCGCGAGCTTGCAGGAGCGGGCGCGAAGGAACTCGTTCTCCTCGGGCAAAACGTCAATGCCTATCACGGCGACGGTGCGGGCGGTCGCGCGGCGAGCCTCGCGGATTTGATCCGGGTGCTTGCCGCCGTCGACGGCATCGAGCGCATTCGCTACATGACCAGCCATCCGCATGACATGAGCGACGATCTGATTGCCGCGCATGCCGACGTGCCGCAGCTGATGCCATTCCTGCATCTGCCGGTGCAGTCAGGTTCGGACCGCATGCTCGCGAAGATGAACCGTAAACATACGGCGGCGGCCTACGTCGATCTCATTACGCGGGTCCGCAAGGCACGCCCGGACATCGCGCTTTCGAGCGACTTCATCGTCGGATTTCCGGGCGAAACCGACCAGGACGCGGAAGATACGATCGCCTTGATCAAGGCGATCGGCTTTGCACAGGCTTATTCCTTCAAGTACAGCCCCCGGCCCGGAACACCGGCCGCTGGTCATAGCGAGCAAGTCGATGACGTCGTCAAATCCGAGCGGCTGCTTCGACTGCAGGCCGTGCTCGACGAACAGCAGATTGCCTTCAATGCCCGCAGCGTGGGCGGCGTGGTGCCCGTGCTATTCGAGCGCAAGGGACGGGAGCCGGGTGAATTCGTCGGCCGCACTCCCTATCTACAGCTGGTTCATGCGGCGGGCGTTGGCGACCTTATCGGCCATACGGCCAATGTCGCGGTGAACGAAACACGCCGCGGCAGCCTTTCTGGTGTCATCGCAGCGGCATAAAGTAATTGTAGTGCACCACGCCCAATGTGGCGCGTTAACCACAGCGGAGTGCATGCAAGTCGTTCGCATCACGTGGTAATGTCGGCGGGTGTCGTCGATTCGAGCCCAGCGAGAAGGAGTGTCGGGATTGGC
>DATBRP010000235.1:0-4540 GCA_036560245.1 Hyphomicrobium sp. | reverse complement strand
TCAAGACCGGAGCCGCCGAGACAAAAAGCGCCGCAGAAGAGCCCAAGTGGGCTGTTCTGCCAATTGTATCCGGCGCAGGGCCGTACTAGGAACGCCCGGTAATACTGACAAAGACCCCTGAGGACGAGAATGACAAAAGAGCCTCGCCGCCCTGGCCGCCATTTCCTGCAAATTCCAGGTCCGACGCCCGTACCGGAGCGCATTCTGGCATCCATGTCGCGCCAGATCCTCGACCACCGTGGGCTTGAGTTCCAGCAGCTCGGCCGGCGCGTGCTGAGCGGGATCAAGGGTCTGTTCAAGACGCAGGGGCACGTCATCATCTTTCCGTCGTCCGGGACGGGCGCATGGGAAGCGGCGCTGACGAACACGCTGTCGCCCGGCGACAAAGTTTTGCTTTGCGAAACCGGTCAGTTCGCCGTGCTCTGGGCGGCGATGGTTTCGAAGCTGGGCCTCAAGGCAGAGGTCGTTCCGACAGACTGGCGCATCGGCGCCGATGCCAATCTCATCGAGCGCGCGTTACGCGCCGACAAGGCGCACGAGATCAAGGCTGTCTGCGTCGTTCACAACGAGACGTCGACGGGCTGCCTGACGCGGATCGACGAAGTACGCAAAGCGATGGATGCTCTGCATCATCCGGCGCTTCTGATGGTGGATACGATTTCCGGCCTCGCGTGCGCCGATCTCAGGCATGACGAGTGGGGGATCGACGTAACCGTTGCCGGTTCGCAGAAGGGCATGATGCTGCCGCCAGGGTTGGCGTTCACGGCCGTCAGCGCCAAGGCGCTCGAAGCCTCGAAGACGGCTGGTCTCAAGCGGTCGTACTTCGCCTGGGACGACATGCTGGCGAACAACTCAAACGGCTTTTTCCCATACACACCGGCGACCGGGCTGCTGTACGGCCTCGCCGAGTCGATCGACATGATCAACGAGGAAGGCCTCGAGAACGTCTTTACGCGTCATGCACGTCTTTCCGAAGCGACGCGGCGCGCGGTGAGGGCATGGGGCCTGGAGATCCAGTGCCGCGAGGCGAAGTATTATTCGCCAGCCGTCACGACGGTCATCGTGCCGGAGGGGCACAACGCCGACGCCTACCGCAAGATCGTGCTCGACAATTTCAATATGTCGCTCGGCACGGGCCTCAACAGGCTTTCGGGCAAGGCGTTTCGCATCGGCCATCTCGGCGACACCAACGAGCTGACGGTGCTTGGCGCGCTGACGGGCGTAGAGATGGGCTTCGAGCTTGCGGGCATTCCCCATAAAAAGGGAGGCGTCGCGGCTGCGATGAGCTACATCGCAGAAACGGCGGGACCGGCGAAAGCCGCGGCGGCCTAATCAGCAACCTGTCATCCCGGCCGGAGCGTAGCGGAGCGCCGGGACCTAGGAACCATGCTCAAGCCTATCTGGATCCCGGGTCTCGCAAGTGAGCTCGCCCGGGATGACAATGTTTGTTTGAATTCGGCTTTTCAGCCGGCGAGGCTTGAGAGCTTCCCGACCTTTTCGGCGATCAGGTAGTAAAACGTGACGCGGCTTTTCCGCGTCTCGGCCTTCATCGTCGCGCAGACTTCGCTGATGGTCTTGTCGAGCTTGGCGTCATCGTCGGTGAGGCCGAGCTTCTTCTTCAGCCAGCTGTCACGGACGCGGGCCAATTCGTCTTTGCTCGAACACGAGACGAGGGACGCGTCGGCGCTTTTAAGGGCAATGCCGAGGTGCTTGACGATGGCCGCGACGGCCTTCTCGTCGACGTTCGGTTGGTAATGTTTGATGTTTTCGGAATAATTGACGCTCATGATCACCTTCCTGCTGTAGGCGCCCCGCGGCCTTGCCTATCGGCACCGGAGCGGGTGCGACATTACGGCCTGAGAGGGCAAAAGGCGAGGCGGGATCGCGCAAATGGGGCGTTGTGCTGGGCGATTTCGGGTGCTGGTAAAGAAGCGGTAAGGCCAGTCACGGGGCCGAGGCGAGCAGATAGCTGATCGAGTGGAAGAAATCCTCCGGCCCGACGTAGCCGGAGATGCGGCCGACCTCGTGGTGTGATTTCACGACGACGAAGGTCGGTACGATGTCGACCGGCGCGTTGAAATCGAGGTGCGCAGTCTCGATGTCGTTAACGTCGACGAAGCGAGCGGGCATTTCCTTGCCCTCTTTGGACGTCTCATAAGCTGGAAGAACGTCGCGACGGAAAAGTCCGCAGTAGGTGCAACCGTCGGCTTCGATCACGATGAGTTCGAAACCGTCCGGTGACGGAGGCGGGCTTGCCGTATCGAGATCGGCCTGAGAAGCGCTGATCGGAACGATCATCAGGAGTGCGGCGAAACAGGCGATGAGGGTGCTACGCATTGAAATTTTCCAGCACGGACGCGGTGCGCCCCCAGTCTTAGTGTGGGGTTGCGGCTGGGGGTTGAAAAGTTGAAGCGCTAGTTAATCGGTGTTTCGAAATGAGACGCTAATTATGTGCGTGCGATTGTAGCTGCATAAACGCGCGTTCGTCCGATGATGTTCCTCAGGATTTCTTGCAGGTGATTGCCACCGTTTTATAGGACCCGAAGCCGACCGCAGCGCCTCCGAACTGTTGCGCGATGGCGTCGCCGAGTTTCTTCGACTGGGCATCGACCTTTTCGGCGTCGGGATCGAGCAGCGTGGCGCTACAGCCTTGCGGAGCCGCCGCGAGTTTTACAGCGTTGGTCTTTTCCGGTTCGAAATCGATGAAGTAGGAGGGATCGAACACTGCGAAGGTCAGTCCTTGCGCGTCGGCTAATACGGGTTTTGCAAGCGTGAGGTGAAAATAAAGCTGCAGCACGCCGTTTTTGTATTCGAGGTGGGCATTCGTCGGCGGAGAGAAGGTGAGTTCCTCGGTTCCGAGTTTAGCAACCGTGAAATAGTTGAAGTCCTTCAGGCCATCCATGTTGACCTTCAACAGCGGCGCGAGTTCCGTCTGGTCGTATTTGCCGTCGTTGTTGGTATCGAGCCCTTCGAGCGCCATGCCGGCGTAGGCATCATCGAACGACCACACATGATCGACGCCGGTGACCATGCCTTTATCGTAGTCGACGGTCATTTCGTAGGTGATCCACATATGTGGATGGGCGAAGGCCGGCGCCGCGGTCATCAGGAGTGCGGCTAGTCCGAGCAGCGCGCCGAATGTTCTTGCATTTGGGATCACGCATCGACCTCATCTGACTTGCGGAAACGGCGCAAAGACTCCTCGCGCCTTCATTTACGGACGCACGCCGAACGTGGCGACAATGCGACACGCTCTGTTCGTCCGAATGTCCCCGGACGATTTGCATCACGGGCTTGTCGCGGCCCTCGTCAAATTGTTATATTATAAACTCTTTGGATCCAAGGCAGGTTTTCAATGACGATGATACGCGCGGCGAGGTTCGGCGCGGGCGCCCTTGCGGGCACTTTGGTGTTTTTGGCGTTTGTTTCGAGCGCGGCGGCGGCCGAAACTCCGAAAGTCGTCGTTACGATCAAGCCGGTGCACGCGCTCGTCAGTCAGATCATGGGCGGTGTTGGCACGCCGACGCTGCTCGTCGCCGGTTCGGCTTCGCCGCATACGTTTACGCTCAGGCCCTCGACGGCGCGGGCGATCAACGACGCCGACGTCTTCATCCGGGTTTCCGATACGATGGAGCCCTTTACACGCAAGATCGTCAAATCGCTGCCGTCGAGCGTCGATGTGCTGACATTGACCGAGGCGCCGGGCGTCGCACTTCTCGACCAGAGGCACGGGGGGACGTTCGAGCCGCATACGCATGGGCATTCGGCGGGTGCAGAGCACGAAGACCACGACGACCATGATGAGGATGGTAAGGACGGCCACATCTGGCTCGATCCGCAGAACGCGAAAGCGATCGTTGCAATCGTCACCAAAACGCTCGTGGCGCGGTATCCGGAGTATGCGGGCAAGTTCACCGCAAACGCTGCGGCGCTCGACCAGCGCCTCGACGCGCTCAACCGTGAACTTACAACGGAGTTGAGCGGCGCGCGGAGCAAACCGTTCATCGTTTTTCACGATGCGACGCAGTACTTCGAGAACCGCTTTGGCTTGAGCGCCGCCGGTTCCATCACCGTCAGTCCGGACGTGCCGCCGAGCGCGCGGCGGCTGACGGAAGTCCGCCATAAAATCGCGTCGCTCGGCGCGGTCTGCGTGTTCAGCGAGCCGAGTTTTCAGCCGAAGCTTGTCGCGGCAGTGACGGAAGGAACGCAGGCGCGTGCCGGCACACTCGATGCGGAAGGGCAAATGCTGACGCCGGGACCGGAGCTATATTTCGATCTGATGCGTGGGCTTGCGCACAATCTGGCGAGCTGCCTCAATACCGAGGAACGGCGCGGCTGACGATCAGCTGGCCGACGCTTCCGCTTCGCGGCCATCAAAAACGTAGCCTGCCCCGCGAACGGTGCGGATCGGGTCGCTTTCGTTGCCACGGATCAGCGATTTTCTGAGACGGCCGATGTGGACGTCGACGGTTCGTTCGTCGACTTCCGACGATTGGCCCCAGACCCGGTCGAGAAGCTGGTTGCGCGACAGCACGCGCCG
>DATBRP010000234.1:0-2895 GCA_036560245.1 Hyphomicrobium sp. | reverse complement strand
ACGCCGAGGTCGGGCGACATTGGAATTTGACTGAAATCTGCGGCAGTCACGCCCACGACGTCTCCAAAAGGGTCAAAACGGCCTAGGCCGCACGAATAGGCGTGTCAAACACGTCCGCGTGGCAAGGCTATAGCAAAGGCGTGGCAGAGGGCAGACGGGAATGCCTTTCGTCCCCAAATGCCGGGCCCAGGCCCTGCGTCAGGAAAGCCCGTCCGTCGGCGGAATGAGGGAAATTCATTGAGGCATCCGACCGACCAGCTATAAGACCGCGACGAATGCGCCCGCCAGTCGCGGCATCATCAATAATACGCGCCGGCGGCCGGTTCCCGACAGGGAGTCGCGGGCGCCAGCGAAAATTCCGGCGCAAACTAAGCGTCAAGCTCGATGGCAGTTGAGGGAAATCCCGTGACGTCAACGAAAAGCCCTTCCGGGAAAAACGCCGGCCCTTCAGACGACCGGCCGTCCGCGCATCTGCAGGCGCGGATTCTAGCCGAAGCCATTCCGCATCTGATTCGCTACGACGAGCAGACAGTCGTCGTGAAGTTCGGCGGCAATGCGATGGTCGACGAAGATCTTTTCAACGCCTTCGCGCAGGATATCGTCTACCTGAAGCAATCGGGCATCAATCCGATTGTCGTGCACGGCGGCGGCCCGCAGATCGCCAGCATGCTGCAAAAGCTCCAGATCAAATCGGATTTCGTCCACGGCCTTCGCGTTACCGACAAGCCGACCGTGGAAATCGTCGAGATGGTGCTGTCCGGCAAAATCAACAAAGAGATCGTCACCGCCATCAACCGCCAGGGCGGCAAGGCCGTCGGTATTTCCGGCAAAGACGCCAATCTGATGATCGCCAAGAAGATCACGGAGATGCCCGACCCGCAATCGAACCTGATGCAGGCCGTCGACATCGGCTATGTCGGCGACCCCCTCGAAGTGAACCCGCACATCGTCGAGGTGATCTCGAAGTCTGACCTCATCCCGGTCATCGCCCCCGTCGGCCTCAGCCGCGAGGGCGAGACGCTGAATATCAATGCCGACACGTTCGCTTCGACTCTCGCGGCACGCATGCAGGCGAAACGCCTGCTGTTGCTGACCGACGTCACGGGCGTGCTCGATAAGGACAAGAATCTAATCTCGCATCTGACGATTGGCGAAGCCCGTTCCATGATCAAGAGCGGCGCTATTTCCGGTGGAATGATTCCCAAGATCGAAGGCTGCATCGAGGTCGTCGAAGCGGGCGTCGAAGGCGTCGTCGTTATCGACGGACGCGTGCCGCACTGCGTGCTGCTCGAACTTTTCACCGAGCACGGCGTCGGCACGCTCGTTCAGCGCGCCGAACGCAAAAAGAGCAAGAGCTGATGAGGCGCCCCGCCGCAACCGCAGATTTGGTGACGGCGGGCGATGTCGCAACGCGGCGAGGCTTCGACCACGTCGACACCTGGATTTTCGATCTCGACAACACGCTTTATCCGGCGTCCTGCAATCTCTTCGCTCAAGTCGACCAGCGAATGAGCGAATTCATTGCGAAAACGCTCGGCGTTCCTCGCGAACACGCGCGGCATTTGCAGAAGGCTTATTACCGGCAATTCGGCACCACGCTCGCGGGGCTGATGCGGGTGCATAAGCTGCCGCCCGGACCGTTTCTCGAATACGTGCACGACATTGACGTTTCGGTCGTGCCTCAGTCGCCGGAGCTGGCGGCCGCGATCTCAGCGCTGCCGGGTCGCCGCCTCATTTTTACCAACGGCTCGAAGCGTCACGCAGAGAACGTCGCCGCTAAGCTCGGCGTGCTGCATCTTTTCGAAGATATTTGCGACATCGCCGCCCTCGAATACGTTCCGAAGCCGGAGCGCGATGCTTTCGACCGCATGTTGAAGCTGCACGCGGTTGCGCCCGCTCAGTCGGCGATGTTCGAAGACATGCCGCACAATCTCGAAGTGGCATCGACCCTCGGCATGACGACGGTACTCGTTCACTCCGACTACATCGATCACCCGGCGCAGCTGAAAATCCGCGAATGGCGCGAACTTCCCGCCCACGTCCATTACCTGACGCGTGATCTAACGAAGTTCCTCAATACCGAGATCGGCTTGCCCAGCCGATAAAAACCTGAACTCCTCACGTCATGACCGCCAGCGCGTGCAAAGCACGCTTTCGCCATCAAGCCGGCCATCCACGCAAGCTTCGACAAAAAATCACCCACGCCCTATGAACGGCATCGCTGTCGCCATCACCGTCATAAACTGCACGTTGGCGTCGAGCGGTAGGTTCGCGATGTAGAGGACGGCATCGGCAACGTGCGCGACGTCCATCCTGGGTTCGACCATGACGCTGCCGTTGGCTTGCAAAATCCCGCTCGCCATTTTGGCCGTGAAGTCCGTTGCAGCGTTGCCAATATCAATCTGAGAGCAAGCGATATTATCTGCACGACCATCGAGCGAAATGGATTTCGTCAATCCGGTGATGGCGTGCTTGGTCGCGGTATAGGGCGCCGACAGCGGTCGCGGCACCTGCGCCGAAATCGAGCCGTTGTTGATGATGCGGCCGCCCTTCGGTTCTTGCGCCTTCATGATGCGGATAGCCTCACGCGCGCACAAAAACGGCCCCGTCAGATTGACATCGACCACGCGGCGCCAATCTTCGAGCGTTAGTTCATCGAGCGGTACGCCCTGCGCAAATGTTCCGGCGTTGTTGAAGAGAACATCGAGGCGGCCGAAGCTCTCGCGCGTTTTCTCGAACGCGGCTTTGACGGCTGTCTCATCCGTCACGTCGCCCGGCGTGACGAGAAATCGGCCGCGCCCCGGCACGCCTTGCTCGGCGGTTTTCTGCAATTCCGCAACGCGCCGGCCGAGCAGCGCCACGTCATAGCCCGCCGCTTGAAGTTTCAAGGCGACC
>DATBRP010000233.1:0-13124 GCA_036560245.1 Hyphomicrobium sp. | reverse complement strand
CTTGCTTCCAAGGTCGCCGACAAAGCCGGCGCCTCGCCGCTGCTCGTCGGCACCGGCAAGGATCAGGTGCACTTGCTGATCGTGATGACGGCCGAGCGCGGACTTTGCGGCGGCTTCAACTCGAACATCGCCAAGCTCGCCCGTGCCGATGCGCAGCGCCTGATCGCTAGCGGCAAGACGGTCAAGATCATGACGGTCGGGCGCAAAGGCGCCGATAACCTGCGCCGCGATCTCGGCAAGAACATTACCGAGCGCAAGGACTTCCAGGGCGTCAAGCAATTGAACTTCGGCCACGCCGAAGGCGTCGCCAAGAAAGTGATCGAAATGTTCGAGGCTGGAGCGTTCGACGTCGCAACGCTCTACTTCTCGGAATTCAAGTCGGTGATCTCTCAGAAGCCGACGGCGTTGCAACTCATCCCCGCGAAGGTGCCGGATCTCGGTGCCGACGTTGCGAAGGGCGCGACGGCTATTCACGAATACGAGCCGAGCGAAGAAGAGGTGCTTGGCTTCCTGCTGACGCGCAATATCTCGACGCAAATTTTCCGCGGCCTTCTCGAGAACGCGGCTTCCGAGCAGGGCTCGCGCATGTCGGCAATGGACAGCGCGACGCGCAACGCCGGCGACATGATCAACAAACTGACGATCAAGTACAACCGTCAGCGCCAGGCCAACATCACGAAAGAACTCATCGAAATCATCTCGGGCGCGGAAGCGCTCTGATCCGGAGACGAGTCTCATGGCTTATGTAACGCGTGCAACGACGAAAGGCGGCCGGGACGGTCGCGCGGTTCTCGACGACGGCAAGCTTGCGCTCGCGATGGCGCTGCCGAAGGACATGGGCGGTTCCGGCGAAGGTCATAATCCGGAGCAGCTTTTCGCTCTTGGCTGGTCGTCGTGCTTCGGTCAGGCGGTGTTGCTGCTCGCGAAGAAGCACGGGCTTGACGGCCACGCCGCCAAGGTGACGTGCACCGTCGAACTCGACAAGGACGCGACGAGCTTCGGCCTCAAAGCCAATCTCTCTCTTTCGATCCCCGGCGCCGACAAGGATAAGCTTCAAGCGCTGATCGAAGACGCTCATCAAATTTGCCCGTATTCGAAAGCGACGCGCAACAACATACCCGTGACGCTGACCGTCGCCTGATAAATTCCGCTGGAGATAAAAATGACTAAAAACGTTGGGAAGATTCACCAGGTCACGGGCGCCGTCGTCGACGTGCATTTCGAAGGCCAGCTGCCGGAGATCTTGAACGCTCTCGAGACGACGAACCACGGCAATCGCCTTGTTCTCGAAGTCGCGCAGCATTTGGGCGAGAACACGGTTCGCACCATCGCGATGGACTCGACGGAAGGTCTCGTGCGCGGTCAGGACGTCTCCGATACCGGCGCGCCGATCTCGGTTCCCGTCGGCGACGAAACGCTTGGGCGCATCATGAACGTCATCGGTGAGCCGGTCGACGAAGCTGGCCCGATCGGGGCGAGCACGTTGCGTGCCATTCACCAGCCGTCGCCGTCGTTCTCGGATCAGGCAACGGAAGCTCAGATTCTCGTCACCGGCATCAAGGTCGTCGACTTGCTGGCGCCTTACGCCAAGGGCGGCAAGATCGGCCTGTTCGGCGGCGCCGGCGTCGGCAAGACCGTTTTGATCATGGAATTGATCAACAACGTCGCCAAGGCTCACGGCGGTTATTCGGTGTTCGCCGGCGTTGGCGAGCGCACCCGCGAGGGCAACGACCTCTACTATGAAATGATCGAATCGAACGTCAACAAAGACCCGAAGAAGAACAACGGTTCGGCCAAGGGCTCTAAGTGCGCCCTGGTTTATGGCCAGATGAACGAGCCGCCGGGCGCGCGTGCCCGCGTTGCGTTGTCGGGTCTGACGGTTGCCGAGCACTTCCGCGATCAGGGTCAGGACGTGCTGTTCTTCGTCGACAACATTTTCCGCTTCACGCAGGCAGGCTCGGAAGTGTCGGCGCTCTTGGGCCGTATTCCTTCGGCCGTCGGATATCAGCCGACGCTCGCGACCGACATGGGCGCGCTGCAGGAACGCATCACGACGACGCAGAAGGGTTCGATCACCTCGGTGCAGGCGATTTACGTGCCGGCCGACGATTTGACCGACCCGGCTCCGGCTGCTTCGTTCGCGCATTTGGACGCAACGACGGTGTTGTCGCGTTCGATCGCTGAAAAGGGCATTTATCCGGCCGTTGATCCGCTCGATTCGACGTCGCGCATGCTTGATCCGCGCGTCGTTGGCGAAGAGCACTATCAGGTGGCGCGCCGGGTTCAGGAAATCCTGCAGAAGTACAAGTCGTTGCAGGACATCATCGCCATTCTCGGCATGGATGAGCTGTCCGAAGAGGATAAGCTGACGGTGGCGCGCGCCCGTAAGATCGAGCGTTTCATGTCGCAGCCGTTCCACGTGGCCGAAGTCTTTACCGGCTCGCCCGGCAAGCTCGTGTCGCTGCCCGACACCATCAAGGCATTCAAGGGGCTCTGCGAAGGTGAATATGATCACCTTCCGGAACCGGCTTTCTACATGGTCGGTACTATCGACGAAGCGATCGCGAAAGCCGAGAAGCTCGCGGAAGCCGCTTAAACCGGCCAGCGCTGTGGGCGGCAAGCCCACATCGTCGCGCGCCCTCAGGAGACAAGATCAATGGCGGAAGCCGCGACGACGACGAAATTTGGAAGCTGCTGCGAGGAGCTAAAAGAGGCTCTGGAAGGTGGCGACTTCGAACCGCTAGTCACCGTCGGTCCCGACGGCGTTATCTACATGACCGTCGGGCTCGTCGATCTCGAAGAGGAAGAGCCCGGTCTCGTCGACCATCCGCTCTTTTTCTGCCCGTTCTGCGGTACGAAGCTGCAGACGCCGGAAGAGGTCAGGGCGAAGGCGGGCGCAGAGGACGAAGACGACAAGACGCCGGAGGCTTGACGGCAAGCCTCGGTGAGAGACCGGCGTTCCAAGGACAGCGGAGAGATCATGGCAGCCACATTCAAGTTTGAACTCGTCTCTCCCGAGCGGGTATTGCTTTCAGTCGATGCCGATCAGGTCGTCGTGCCCGGCGCTGATGGCGACTTTGCCGTTCTCGCCGGCCACGCGCCGGTTATCGCGACGCTCCGTCCCGGCGTTCTTGACGTCACGGCCGGCGGCGCGAAGCGGCGGCTGTTCGTGAAGGCGGGTTTCGCCGAGGTCGATCCCTCGCGTCTCACCGTGCTCGCGGAAAAGGCTTACGACGTCGATGAGCTTTCATCTGCAACAATTGCGGATGAGCTCAAAACAGCGGAAGCCGAACTTGCGGCGGCAAAGGACGATTCCTCAAAGAGAATGGCCGATACGCTCATCAGCGAGTTGAAGCGCTTATCGACGAAGGCGGCGTAGGCGGACCTTCTCATTCTGATTGGGCAATCAGTCGGGCGGTGCAACGCCCGGCTTTTTTGTTGCCGGGCTTCCGCTATCCGAACGGCAGCGAAATTGGCAGTGTGCGGAGCTAGTTAATGGGTTGTTAAGAATCAGCTGCGATCCTTCCCATGCCCAATACGGGAGCGATCCGCTGATGTGTTTCGGCGGTTTCTCGGCACACGCCGGATTTTCTGTCAGGTCGCTCCCGGTACGTCTAATTCAGCGTAAAGCGCCGCCCGGCGAGATCAGCCGGCGAAATGGCCAAAGGCGGCGGTGACGCGCTCGTAGACGTCACGCTTGAACGGCACAATCAGCTTCGGCACGCTCGCTATCGGCGCCCATCGCCAAGCATCGAATTCGGCCTTGGTGCCTTCCTTCGGTGCGATATTGATTTCGCTGTTTTCGCCGAGAAAGCGCATCGCGAACCATTTTTGCGTTTGGCCGCGGTAACGGCCTTTCAGCGCGATGCCGAGCAGGCTCTCGGGCAGCTCATAGGTCAGCCAATCGGGATATTCTGCAATGACCTCGACGCTGGTGACGCCTGTTTCCTCGCGTAGCTCGCGAAGCGCTGCGATACGCGGCGGCTCGTATTTCTCGATGCCACCTTGCGGCATCTGCCAGATGTGAGCGTGATCACCCGCCCATTTCGGCCGCCGCCGTCCGACCCAGACCAAGCCTTCGCGATTGAGCAGCATGATGCCGACGCACGTCCGGAAGGGGAGTGCGGCCCGGGATAAGGCTGTTGAATCGGGAAGCAAGGTCATTGGTAAAACCTAGGGATAGTCTGTGTACGAATCTGCGCCATGATTCGTCATTGGTACAGAAAAACATAGCAGTCTGATGACATTAGGTTGTCATTTTGCCGACTGCGTGCGTGTCCACAGACATACCGACGAAGGGAGGTCAGGGCCCGTGCCGGATGGGCCGGGCCAGCGGCGTGAATTCGGCAAGGACCGCACGGTAGACGTCGCGCTTAAAGGGGACGATCACGTCGAGGAGTTCACCGACGGGCATCCAGCGCCATTCGACGAATTCAGCCTCCAACCCCGGCGGCGGCGTAATGTTGATTTCGCTGTCGTCGCCCGTAAAGCGATATGCGAACCAGCGCTGCTTCTGGCCGCGATAGCGACCGCCCCAGGCCCGGCCGATCCGTTCGGGGGGAAGGTCGTAGGTTAGCCAACGAGGCAACTCAGCGATCTCGTCGGCCGAGCGAATGGCAGTTTCTTCGAAGAGTTCGCGCCGTGCCGCGGTGGCGGGATCTTCGCCCGGGTCAATACCGCCTTGGGGCATTTGCCACCAGGTGCCGCGCCCCTCTGGATCGGTCTTGGCATCGGACCGTCGGCCTGCCCAGACGAGACCGTCGCGATTGATGACCATCTGGCCGACGCATGGCCGGTATGGCAGCGTTGCAGGATCAACAAGCGGCGCCGGTTTCTTCGTCATTGAGGGGGTTCCTTTCGGAAATCCGTGGAAGCGGCGGGGTCGCGGCAGGTTGTCGTCGCTGAACGGGCTTCCGGCACAGACTGCAATAAAACGAAGGGCGCCTCCAGGGCGCCCTTCGAGGTTCGATATCTGTGCGTCCGCCTCAGTTCGGCGTCGGCTTCTTATCGTCTGCCGGCGGTGTCGGTGTCGTGACACCACTGTTGCTCGACGACGGAGGCGTCGGCGTCGTCGTCGATGCCGGCGGCGTTCCGTTGTTGGCAGCTTCCGGACCCTTGGCAGTGCCATGCAGGAAGTTCAGCGCGTACTGCAGCTGCGTATCCTTGTCGGCGTCCTTGGCGACGTATGACGGCGAGCCGGACTCTTCATCCTTGGCATCCTTATCGGCGCTGTTCTTCAGATGCCCGCGCAGACTTGCTTCTCCGCGTGGTTTCTCAGCGCCGATCTTGGCCTTGAGGTCATCCGGCACGGCCTCGTCGACGACGATATCCGGCTCAATGCCCTTGGCTTGGATCGAACGGTTCGAAGGCGTGTAGTAACGCGCCGTCGTGAGCCTGATCGCGCCGTTGGCGCCGAGCGGGATGATCGTCTGCACCGAGCCCTTGCCGAACGAGCGCGTGCCGATGATGGTCGCGCGCTTTTGATCCTGCAATGCACCGGCGACGATTTCAGACGCCGAAGCCGAGCCGCCGTTGATCAGAACGACGATCTTCTTGCCGTCCGTGATATCGCCGGGCCGGGCGTTGGCGCGTTGTGTTTCTTCGTTGTTGCGGCCCTTGGTCAGCACGATGGCGCCCTGCTCCAGGAAATCGTCGGAGACGGCGATCGCCTGATCCAGCAAGCCACCCGGGTTGTTGCGCAGATCGACAACGTAGCCTTTGACGTTCGGGCCCATCTGCTTGTCCATCGACTCGATGGCTTTGACGAGATTGGCGTGCGTCTGCTCGTTGAAGGTCGAGACCTTCACGTAGCCGATATCACCATCCTCGACGTGCGATTTGACGGGATTGATACGGATCACGTCGCGCGTAACTTTGACGTCGAAAGGTTCGTCGCGGCCTTTGCGCACGATGGTCAGCGTGATCGGCGTGTTGACGGGACCGCGCATCTTCTCGACCGCCTGCTCGAGCGTCAGGCCCGAAATCGCTTCGTTGTCGAGATGCGTGATGAGGTCGTTCGCCATCAGGCCCGCCTTGGAGGCCGGCGTGTCGTCGATTGGGGACACGACCTTGATGACGCCGTTCTCCATCGTGACTTCGATGCCGAGGCCGCCGAACTCGCCGCGAGTCTGCACCTGCATGTCGCGGAAATTCTTAGGGCTCATGTATGACGAGTGCGGATCGAGCGACGACAACATACCGTTGATCGCGGCCTCGATGAGCTGCGTGTCGTCCGGCTTCTCGACGTAGTCGGAACGTACGCGCTCAAGGACGTCGCCAAAAAGATCGAGCTGCTTATAGAGCTCGGAATTTTGCGACGATGTCGCCGAATACGTCTGAGTGACGTTGAGCAGTGTGGTCGCTCCGGCCAGGCCCGCCATCAGCAGGAATGTCCAGAACGCGTAGTCTGTCTTGCGCATTAGCCTTGTACCTTCTGCTGACCTGATGCCCACCAGGGATCGGGGTCGATCGGACGCCCGTCCTTACGAAGTTCAACGTACAAAACGGGTCCGCTTACCTGCGCCGAGGTTTGCGTATTCCTTTGACCACCACTCATTGTACCGACTGGCTCTGCGGTCAGTACGAACTGTCCAGGCTGGACGTCGATCTGCGACAGGCCCGCGAGCAGGACATGATAGCCGTCGCCGGCGTTGATGATCAAGAGTTGCCCGTAACTGCGAAATTCACCTGCGTAAACAACCCATCCGTCACAGGGCGACGTGACTTGCGCCGCATACCTCGTCTCGATCACAACGCCCTTGGACTGCCCGCCATATTGCGTTTTATCGCCGAAAGCCAGCGCACGGCGGCCTTGCGCCGGTAGCGGCAGCTTTCCTTGCGCCGATGCAAAGGGGATAGCCGGTTTGATGCGGCCGGAGTTTCCGGGGATCAGAGAGGCACCCGAGGGCGCCAGCTCAATCATCGCCTGCTTGGGGGCGGGGGGTGGCGTCAATAAGGCGACTTCGGTACCCGGTGCAGTCGTTTTCGGGGGTATGGCTGGAGCGTCGCTTTTGGCTGCGACCTCGGCGGTGGCCGCAGGCTGAGCCGGATCTTCGGCAGGTGGAGGCGTGATGATCTGCGGACCGGCCGGCTGCGGGGCGGCCGGTGCAGACGCCGCGTCGGCCTGATGTTCGGCTTTGAGTTCGTTGTTATAGGCACCAAGCCCAGTCTTTTCGGTCACCGTCTGATCGAGACGTTCGATCAGTCCGGAGAGATCGGTGACATTTTTCGAAATCTCGGCGGACGCGACGCGCACGGCCGCCAATTGCGTTTGACGGTCGGCAAGGGTCTGTTTCTTGGCTTCCATCAGGCTCGCGAGCCGGGCGCGGGTCTCGTTCAGCCTGTCGGTTTCGGCCTTGAGGCGTGCGCCTTCCGTACGGATGTTGGCCATCACACGCTGTAAATCGCCAAGCTTGGCAGAAAGGCCGACCGCCTGGTTCCTGAGATCGGGAAACGCCGACGACAGCAACATAGCGCTGCGCACCATCTTGAGCGCGTCTTCCCGGCGGGTGACGAGAACCGGCGGCGGGTTGCGGCCGATGCGCTGCAAGGCCGCGAGAAGCGCCGCAATTTGTCCGTGACGACGTTCGAGCGAGCCTCGTACGATCTTTTCCTGCTCTTCGAGTTCGGACAGACGCCCCTCGATCGACGTCATCTTGGCTTCGCCGCGCTGGATGAGATTTGCCGTCTCGATCAGGCGGGAATTCAGTCGTTCGCGCTCGGCGTCGAGTTCGACAACGTCCGAACGGATCGTAAGTTCTTTTGCCGCGTTATCGTCGAGTAGCCGGCGCTTTTGATCGAGGACGTGCCGTGCTGCATTGGGGTCCGCCGGCAACGCGTCCTCGGCTGCTAACGGAGACGCAAGCGCGATCGAGAATGCTGCCGTTCCGGCGATGCCGATGCAGCGGCCCGCACCGCGAAGGTGCGGCCAATTTTTCCGACATGCCGACAGGTGGTTTGTCACAGGGCCTCAAGTCGAACGCGCATGGGGCCGAAGAGTGAGGAAAGTACCCGCCTCGGAGCCGCATCCGAAGACGATGCGTGGGAAGAATTAAGACTTTTGCTGCCGAGAGCAAATTTCAAATGCGTAATACTCGGCGTTTTGCCGGGTATTTCGGCGAACCGGACGAATCTCGCCGCCACTTGGCGATTGCCGCTCCAGGGCCTAAGGCGTAAGCAAATCCCAAGCTTTGACTGCGGATATACCGAATGCAAACAATTCTCTACCATGCCACTACCGTCGCCGTTTTCGCCGTGCTCGTCGTGCTGCTGTTCGGGCTCTACACGATGATGAAAGGGGGGAATCCCAATCTCAGCCAGAAGTTGATGCGTTGGCGCGTTGGCTTGCAGTTTCTGGCCATCCTCATCATTCTTGCCTATGCCATTGTGTCCCACTAAAGGCCGCTGACCCGCCGATCGCCGCAAGGGCGGCGTTCTTGGCTGGGAAGCACTATTCAGGACCTTCGAGCGATGGTCGTACTCAATCGGATCTATACGAAAACCGGCGACGCCGGGACGACGGCACTCGGCTCCGGGGAGCGTGTGCCGAAAACCTCGCCGCGCATCGCGGCCTATGGAACGGTCGATGAAACCAATGCGCAAGTCGGCGTTGCGCGTATCCACCTGGCCGGGAGCGAGCCGGATGTCGATGCGATGCTGCTCCGCGTTCAGAACGATCTCTTCGATCTTGGCGCCGATCTGTGCGTACCAGATCGCGGCGAGAAACTTCCTTACGAGCCGCTGCGTATTGCCGACGCACAGGTGAAGCGTCTCGAGGACGAAATCGATACCATGAATGGCGCGCTCGAGCCGTTGAGATCATTCATCCTTCCGGGCGGGACACCGGCTGCAGCGGCGCTGCATGTGGCTCGAACGGTGTCGCGTCGCGCCGAACGCCTGATGGTGGAACTTGCCGCTCTTCCCGGCGAAACCGTCAGCGCCCCGGCTCTCAAGTACATCAATCGGCTTTCCGATTTTCTCTTCGTGGCGAGCCGCTATGTCAACGAACGTGGCAAAAGCGATATTTTGTGGGTGCCGGGCAAGAACCGTTGATCGGTTCAGCGTGGCCGGGGGAGTTGATTTACCCTGCAGCGGATTGAGACCGCGCCGCGACGACCAGCCAATTGACTTGGACACAACCGGACCGTAGCTTCCGGCTCTTCGCAGTTGCGAGAATTACTGCGGAGAGGCGGCTTTCGGCTTCCCTTTTCGGGCTAGTTTGGCGGCCAGCTCAACCGTATGCGGGCGGTGTCGCGCCGCAAAAGCCTGCGCCGATCCAAGCGCCGGTAACAACAATCAAGGGGAGCGCCAGTCAGCTGGCGGATGGCATGAAGATCGTGGTGCCGGTCAAGCGCGTCGTCGATTACAACGTTAAAATTCGCGTCAAACCGGATGGATCAGGAATCGACTTGGCGAACGTCAAGATGTCGATGAACCCGTTTGATGAAATCGCCGTTGAAGAGGCGGTGCGGCTTAAGGAAAAGAGCGGCGCGCAGGAAGTCATCGTTGTTTCCGTCGGATCGACGAAGGCGCAGGAAACGCTCAGAACCGCCCTCGCCATTGGCGCCGATCGCGCCATTCTCATCGAAACTCCGGATGGCGTCGCGGTTGAGCCGCTCGCCGTCGCCAAGCTCCTCAAGGCCGTGGTCGAAGCGGAAAAGCCTGATCTCGTTATTCTCGGCAAGCAAGCGATCGACGATGACAGCAATCAAACCGGCCAGATGCTGGCGAGCCTGCTCGATTGGCCGCAAGGTACGTTCGCTTCCAAAGTCGTGACTGAGACGGGTGGCGTCACCGTCATGCGCGAAGTGGATGGCGGACTCGAGACGGTAAAGTTGAAGCTTCCCGCCGTTGTGACGACGGATCTTCGCTTGAACGAGCCGCGTTATCCGTCGCTGCCCAACATCATGAAGGCCAAGAAAAAGCCCCTGGATGTCAAGAAGGCGGAGGACATGGGCGTCGATATCAGCCCGCGGCTTAAAGTTTTGAAGACGACGGAACCGCCGACGCGCAAGTCCGGCGTCAAAGTCGGTAGCGTTGCCGAGCTGGTGCAGAAGCTCAAAACCGAGGCGGGAGTCTTCTGATGTCGACACTTCTTCTTGCGGAACTTTCGGGCGGCGCGCTCGCACCCGCAACAGCGAAAGCCCTGACTGCCGCGAAGGCGCTGGGCGGCGATGTTCATATCCTGGTTGCCGGAGCGGATGCCAAAGCGGCAGCCGAGTCCGCGGCGAAACTCGAAGGCGTCGCCAAAGTTCTCATCGCGGATGCGCCGCATCTCACGCACGGACTTGCCGAAGAAGTAAGCGCGCTCATCCTGTCGCTTGCCAGCGGTTATTCGGCCATCGTCGCGCCCGCGACCGCGTTCGGCAAAAACATTCTGCCGCGCGTCGCCGCCAAGCTCGACGTCATGCAGATTTCGGAGATCACGAAAGTCGTCTCGCCCGATACGTTCGAGCGTCCGATCTATGCCGGCAATGCCATCCAGACGGTGCAGTCGGCGGAGAAGACCAAGGTCATCACCGTTCGCACCGCTGCATTCCCGGCGGCAGGCGAAGGCGGCTCGGCCGCAATCGAAACCGTTACCGTGCCATCGGCCGTCGGTGCTTCGACGTTCGAAAAGGCGGAGCTGACGAAGTCGGATCGCCCCGAGTTGACCTCGGCGCGCATCATCATTTCGGGCGGCCGCGGCATGGGCAACGGCGAAAACTTCGCGAAGTACATCGAGCCGGTGGCTGATCGCCTCGGCGCGGCAATGGGTGCGTCCCGCGCCGCGGTCGATGCCGGTTTCGTTCCGAATGACTGGCAGGTCGGGCAGACGGGCAAGGTCGTTGCGCCAGACCTCTACATTGCCGTCGGTATTTCAGGCGCCATTCAACATCTCGCTGGCATGAAAGATTCCAAGGTCATCGTCGCGATCAACAAGGATGGCGAAGCGCCGATCTTTCAAGTCGCTGATTACGGGTTGGTGGCGGATCTCTTTCAGGCGCTGCCGGAACTCGATGCAGAGCTGCAGAAAGCCGGTCTCTGAAACTAACGGCCGGAACACGCGAAGGAAAACTGTTCATGGCGCAGGCCCAAAAGCTGATGGAAAAAAGCAAGGTTGGCGTTCAACCGGCGCGGACCATCAGCAAGGTCGGCATTATCGGCGCCGGCCAGATGGGCAGCGGTATCGCCCATGTGGTGGCGCTGTCCGGTTACACGGTGGCACTAAACGACCTTAAGAAAGAGACGTTCGACAAGGGTTTGGAAGCGGTCGGCAGGAACTTGGCGCGCCAGCTCGCCAAGGGTGCGATCAAGGAGTGCGATCGCGATAAGACGCTCGAACGCATCAGCTTTGCACCGACGCTTGAAGCGTTCGGCGATTGCGATCTCGTCATCGAAGCGGCAACCGAAGACGAAGCGCTGAAGCACAAAATCTTCGCAGCGCTCTGCCCGCATTTGAAGCCGACGGCAATGCTCGCATCCAACACGTCGTCGATCTCGATCACGCGACTCGCCGCGACGACCGACAGGCCGGAAGACTTCATCGGCATGCACTTCATGAATCCCGTGCCGCTGATGGAGCTTGTTGAACTCATTCGCGGCATCGCGACGGAAGATGAGACGTTTGCGACGGCGCGGGCGTTCGTCGAAAGTCTCGGCAAGACGACGGCCGTTTCAGAGGACTTCCCTGCTTTCATCGTCAATCGCATTCTGCTGCCGATGATCAACGAGGCGGTCTACACCCTTTACGAAGGCGTCGGCACGGTCGAAGCGATCGACAAAGCGATGAAGCTCGGCGCGCATCACCCGATGGGGCCACTGGAGCTTGCCGATTTCATCGGTCTCGATACGTGTCTCAGCGTCATGCAGGTGCTTTACGAAGGGCTTTCGGATTCGAAATATCGTCCGTGCCCGTTGCTCGTAAAGTACGTCGAGGCGGGCTGGCTGGGTCGCAAGACGCAGCGCGGCTTTTATGACTACCGCGGCGAGAAGCCGGTTCCGACGCGCTGAACCGTTATCCGAAAAGACTTCCGAGCGTTCCGCTGACGTTGGCCTTGTCGGCAAGCGACGTCAGGGCCGGATAGACCACCAGCCACGACAGCGCAGCGATGACGACCGTCACGCAGGTGGCCATCGTCCAAGACATTCCCCAAAACCTCCGATGACTTGCGGCGACGAAGGCGATAATTACGCCGAGCGCGACGATGGTCATGGCCTGCCAAATCGCGGTCAAGTTGACAGGGATGCTGGTTTTCAGCGCCAGAACGGCGGTCGAAAAGAAAAGAAGTGCCATAACTGTCGAGAGCAACGCGCCAAAACTCACGCTCAGGACGCATAGCTTGACGTAAGCCATCGGTGTTCGGTGGGCTGACCCTAGTGCGCGGCATGCGTAGTATTGGATGGGCGTCAGAATCGCCATTCCGACGTACTGCACGATTTCATTGGTGATGACGGCCGAACTGTTGGCGGTACTCGGGACATTGAATAGTGTTGAAAATAGCCGCGGCAACAACACGTTGATAAGCGTCAGCTGCATGCCGACCGTGGCCGTCAGGAAAGCCCAGTGCGATCGGTACGCCGGATCATCCGTCAGGCGGATGATCGTATCGACGGGATGGCGCAGAAAGGAGAGCGCGACGGAGATGATGCCGTTGCGGTCTGGTTTGCTCAGAAATTCGTGCGGAACGCTGCCCCACCCCTCCGAGGCTGAGTTTCCCGATGGCCGACCGGCCGGTACGCCGCAGTCGCTGCAGAACTTCCCCGTCAACTGAGTTCCGCAGATTTCGCAGAGCCCCGCTCCAGTAGCTTGTGTGCTCGACACGATCGACTCCGCCCCAAATATATAGCCGGTTCTTTTACCATGCCGGGGCGATGGCAGAAACTGGTGTGGTCCGTCGTTCGGCGTTATGCAGTCTTTCCACATATTGAACGCGAGATAATTTGATGGCGGATGGATCACGTGTTGCGCTGGTGACCGGGGCAGGTTCCGGCATCGGGCGCGCGGTCGCCTTGAAACTTCAAGCGGCGGGCTATGACGTGGCGCTGCTCGGCCGGCGCGTTGCGGAATTGCAGAAAACCGCCGAGCAAGGCGTGCCGGGGCGCGGCCGATTTCTCGTCACGCCGGGCGACGTGACGGATGAGAC
>DATBRP010000232.1:0-1669 GCA_036560245.1 Hyphomicrobium sp. | reverse complement strand
GGCTCGGTCGCAAAGTTTTCGTAACCGAGGCGTGGGGCAAAATCGCTGAAACAAATTTGGCGAGACGTAATTGGCCTCGCGCGCCCGCGCGACCGACACGGCGATGCCGGCGCCCTCAATGAAAACCTGCGGCGCCCATCGGAATTAACGGTGGCGGTGGCCTCGACAACGCATTGCACATTTGGCCCGCGGGACTCGCGAACCCGGCTCAGCGCTTCGGAGCCCGCCGACAGGCGGCACTTCTCTCCGAGCTGGGACATGGTCGTTCCCAGCGCCTCGACAAGCGCGCTGACGCAGGTCACGTTGGCGCTGCGATCTTCCTGGCCTTGCGTCGGCTCGAGCCTATCGTGCGGTACGTCGCGCTCCCGGCAACTGATCGCAGCGTAGCGGCCGCCGGCTTCCATGTTCACGTGCAGCGGCGCCAGATTTTCGGCGATGGTCTTGCGATCTTCGTTGATCGAACACGCGTTCTCTACCGCAAACTGTTTCAACTTCTCGATGCCCGCTTCGATTGTCACCACGGCGCCGACGCCGGCGTTGACGCAGCAGCCGATGAATTTCGTTTCGTATTCTTCTTCGATCGTGATGAGCGTCGTCCCGAACAAATGCGCCCGCTTGCGAAAAACGCGATAATCGACGTAATCCGCTCTCTTATCGGGCTTTAGCGGCAAAAAGTCATGCTTGACGTAGTCCAGGATCGGAACGTTGGATTGACACAGACGCTCCCCGGGAACCATGCAGCCGGGTCATCGATAAAACGAGGCTTTCCTCGAGTTGGCGATAGTCAATTTGAGCCGTCGTCGTTTCCGCGG
Source organism: Hyphomicrobium sp. (assembly GCA_036560245.1). GTDB lineage: Bacteria > Pseudomonadota > Alphaproteobacteria > Rhizobiales > Hyphomicrobiaceae > Hyphomicrobium_B. Next base: position 857 of record DATBRP010000232.1, on the reverse strand, counting down.
CGACGGGCGTAGCGAAAAGCACGATGGCGAGGACCGGCCCAGTTACGAGGGCGCCCGGGTTAAGGTTGCTGGCGGCGAGGCGAGCCGGAGCAGAGGAGAGCGAGCGTGCATTCGTCGGTTGCGCAGTTTGCGTTTCGTGCCGATAATCCCGAGCATTCGTCAGGGAGGACGCGCATGCTCGGTCGCATTTTGATCGTCGCCGCCAGCATCGCAGGCCTTACGCCGATCGCGCAAGCGCGCGCCGCCGCGCCGGATAGCGAATTTCTCTCGCACGTCCTTGGCCGCCGCCTCTCTCGCGATGGCGAGACCTTCGCCTGCTTCACCCGCAAATACGACGATGCCCATCTGGCGGCGCATCCCGCGCAGCGCGTCACCTTCGTCACGGCGCTCGTCGACGCCCACTTCCGAGAATCCTCGCTCCCGCCCCTGCGCGGTTCTTACTTGTACCAGGTCTCGCTCGCCTTCAACTTTCGCGATCGCGCGGAGACCTTGACGGGAGTCGCGGAATGCGGCGACGGGACGCCGAAGGATTCCCTGCGCGGCGGCGCGCATTGCGCCGGCCCGCAAAGCGCGTCGGCGCGTCTCGCGCTGCAGGCGCGACGGGTTCTCGTGGTCACCCTTCCCGAGGGCGCCGACCTATGGACGCCGGGCCCGGTGGACCAACGCCACGACACCGTCAAGAACCCCTTCGGTTCGGACGACAAGGTATTTCGTCTCGTCCGAACCGATCTGAAGGAATGCGAGGACTTGGCCTTCGACAGGCAAAGGCCCCTGCGTCCGCACGAGCCCTGAGTGCCCGTTCCTCAATGGAAGAGTCGTCGATGTCGCAGGCGGAGACCGGACGAAGCCCTCGTTGA
>DATBRP010000231.1:0-1713 GCA_036560245.1 Hyphomicrobium sp. | reverse complement strand
GGCGAACCGATGCTGCAGGTCGATCAGGATCTGGTCGACGCGCTGCACGGCCACGGCTTCATCATCGCAATCGAAACAAATGGCACTCTGCCCGTGCTCGACACCATCGATTGGATTTGCGTATCACCCAAGGCCGGCTCGGAATTGAAGCAGACGCGCGGCCACGAACTGAAGCTCGTCTATCCGCAAGAGGGCATCGACCCCGCGCGCTTCGCCTTCCTTGCTTTCGAACATCGGTTTCTGCAGCCGATGGACGGTCCGGCGCGCGATGCAAACACGCAGGCGGCAATCGCCTACTGCAAAGCCAATCCGGTCTGGCGGCTGTCGCTGCAAACCCATAAAATGCTTGGTATACCTTAATAGCGGACGGTTCCGCGCCAGCTTGCCGCGAAGGTCGAAGCCCCGTCAGGGTAGCGCCTCGGGCCGAAATCCCGTATTCAGCGCCCATGCGAATATATAAAGATTTCAAGTTTGAAGCCGCCCACTTCCTGCCGTCAGCTCCGGCGGGTTCGGCAAATGCGCGCGTACACGGACATTCCTTCCGCGCCCGCGTAGTGGTCGAGGGCGAGCCCAACAGTGACACGGGTTATATTTTTCATTTCGACGAACTGTCGTCGGCGCTGAAAGATACAGAAGACGCGCTCGATCACCGCCTCTTGAACGACGTCGAAGGCCTCGCCGCGCCGACGCTCGAGCGCATCGCGATCTGGATTTGGAACCGGCTTTCGAACCGCGTGCCGGGGCTTTGCCAAATCGAAGTGCATCGCGACAGCTGCAACGAAGGCTGCATCTATCGCGGACCTTCGCCAGATAAGCGCCTCGCGGCGGAGTGAACGCAATGACGCGCAAGTCTCCCGACGTCAAACAGCTCGGCAAGCACGTCGCGCTTCCTCAAAGTCCTGAAGAAGCCGAGCTTGAGCGCGTCGCCAATCCGCACGCCGACACGCATTATGCCGCGCGCTTCACGGCGCCCGAGTTCACATCCCTTTGTCCGGTGACCGGCCAGCCCGACTTCGCACACCTTGTCATCGACTATGTGCCGGCGAAGTGGCTCGTCGAGAGCAAATCGCTAAAGCTCTATCTCGCGTCATTTCGCAATCACGGCGCATTCCACGAGGACTGCACGGTCGCGATCGGCAAGCGCATCGCTCGCCTCATCGAACCGCATTATCTCAGGATCGGGGGATACTGGTATCCGCGTGGCGGCATACCGATCGACGTGTTCTGGCAGGTGGGAACGCCGCCGAAGGACGTCTGGCTGCCTGATCAAGGAGTGATGCCCTACAGGGGACGGGGCTAAGCCCATCCCCTGCAGTGACATCCATTCTCGCCGCAACTAGCAGCGAAGAAACGGCTTAACGCCAGTAGTGGCGGCGGTGGTGATACCGGTTGTAACGGTGATGACGCCAGCCCCAGCCGCGATGATAATAACCGCGGCCCCAACCGCGGTGATAGTAGCCACCACGCCAGCGGCGATGGCCCCAATAGCGACGATGGCCCCAACCGCGACGGTAGTAAGTCTTCTCGACAACAGGATTGCCGGTTTTAGCAGCTGTTTCGATGCCGGCGACGTTGCTGCCGATGGCGGCGGCTTGCGCACCTGTCGCGGCGAAGCCGAGACCCAGCGCGAACGCGGCGGCCAAAAGTAGATTACGCATTATTTTCTCCCAAGCTGGTTGCACTGCAGACTTCGCTTGAAACTCTCCGGCGACG
>DATBRP010000230.1:0-4594 GCA_036560245.1 Hyphomicrobium sp. | reverse complement strand
CAGAACATTACGGGCTCATCCGTAGACGGAACTCCGATGTCGGCCCCTGTCACATTCCTTTCCACATCAATGAACTACCGCGCCGCAATAGCTTTTTCGGTCTGCCCACGTCGCATCTGATCGATTTCGATCGAGTGGCGAAATGCTTTCCGAGGCCGCCGGTTTTTTAATCGACTTATACAACTCAAGACCATTAGCGGCGGTAAGTGAAATCGATGTTCGTCTTTGAGATTTCGCGACGCCTGCGCGACCGCGTAACAATCCGGCGGGCGAGCGCTCGACGCGCACGATGTGGGGAAAGACGATGGCCGACGAACGCGCCGCTGGGACCGGCTTGCAAAGCCCACAACCGGCACCTCATCCGTCATTCGCCGAAGCGCTGAAGGTTTGGCTGCAAATTGGTCTTGCCTCGTTCGGCGGCCCGGCCGGCCAGATCGCGACGATGCACAAGGTTCTTGTCGAGCAAAGGCGCTGGGTCGACGAGGGCACCTATCTGTTGGCGTTAAACTTTTGCACGCTCCTTCCGGGACCCGAGGCGACGCAGCTCGCGACCTATGTCGGCTGGCGCCTGCACGGGATTAAGGGCGGGCTCGCCGCTGGGCTCTTGTTCGTTCTTCCAGGCGCGGCGGTGATGCTGGCGCTTTCGGCGCTTTACGCGACGTCCGGCAACATCCCGACGATCGCGGCCATCTTTTTCGGCATAAAGGCCGCGATTCTTGCCGTGGTGGTCGAGGCGCTGTTCAGGATCGCGAGCCGGTCGCTGCGGGACGGAGCCGAATGGCTGATTGCGGCGGCGTCGTTCGTTGCGATTTTCGTATTTCGCGTGCCCTTCCCGCTGATCGTGCTGGCGGCCGGGCTTATCGGCTACCTGCGCGGCATCAATGACGCGCGGACCGAAACCCTGACGGCCGCTGCCGTCCCCGTGCCAATCTCGTCGACGCTTCGGACCATCGGCATTTGGCTCGTCATCTGGCTCGCGCCGCTCTTCGCCGTGGCGCTTCTCTTCGGTTTCGATCACGTGCTGGCGAAGATCGCGATTTTCTTCTCCAAGCTCGCGGTCGTATCGTTCGGCGGAGCCTACGCCGTTCTCGCCTACATGGCGCAGGAGGTCGTGCAAACCTACGGTTGGCTCAAGCCCGGCGAAATGCTTGACGGCCTGGGCCTCGCGGAGACGACGCCAGGGCCGTTAATCCTGGTGACCGAGTTCGTCGGCTTTCTGGCGGCCGCGCGCCACGGCGGCGAGCCGGCGCTGCTCTTTGGTGTGCTCGGCGCGCTCGTCACGCTCTGGGCGACGTTTGCACCGTGTTACCTCTACGTGTTTGCAGGCGCGCCCTATATCGAATGGCTGAAATCAGCCCCGAAACTCAAGTCGGCGCTGTCGGCCGTCACCGCCGCCGTCGTCGGCGTCATTCTCAATTTGTCCGTGTGGTTTTCGTTGCACGTCCTGTTTCACTCGCGCGTCGAGATTGCCGCCGGTCCGGTCCATTTGGAACTGCCGGACCTTGCTAGTCTCGACATTGCAGCGGCCGCACTTGCCGCCCTCGCCGCCGTGCTGCTTTTCGTCAGGCACGCGGGAATAATGACAACCCTCGCTGTTTGCGCCTCGGCTTCATTGCTGCTTGCTATCGTCGCTAGGCTTTAAAGCCAGCCCTTCTTGCGGAAGTAAAGATAGGGAACAAGGCCCGAAAAAAACATCAGACAGAGCGCCAACGGGTATCCCCAGGGCACCTCGAGCTCCGGCATGTGTCTGAAGTTCATGCCGTAGATCGAGGCGACAAGCGTCGGCGGCATCAGCATCACCGCCATGACCGAGAAGAGCTTGATGATCTGGTTCTGCTCTGTCGAGATCATGCCGAGCGTGGCATCGAGCAGGAAGCCCGTGCGCGCCGACAGGAAGCGCAGGCTTTCCATCAGTGACGTGATGTCGTGGTTGGCGGATTCGATGCGCGCCATGATCCGCTTGTCGTCTTTGCGTTCGCGTACCGCATTCGCGAAATAGAGCAGGAGCCGGTGTAGCGACATGGCGCTTTCCTGGGCTCGCGCGGTGACGTCGCCTTCTTTGCCGACCGTCTTTAAAAGCACATCGAGACGCCGGTCGCGCGGCGCCGGGACGCCCTTCTGACCGAACACGAGCGGCGCCATGCGTTCGACCTGGTCCTGGACCCGTTCGATCAGATCGGCTTCCCGCTCGATCAGCATTTCGATGAGGCCGATCATGATGCCGGAGCCGCTGTGGCAGCCCGGATCACCCTTGGCGGCGCGGGCGACATAAAGTGGGAAGGCGCGGGGGTCGGCATAGCGCACCGTCACCAGCCGCGTTCCTGCGAGGATGAAGGTGATGACGGACGTCAGCGGCACATCCTGCGAACTGTTGTGCACGATGATGCCGGTCATGTAGTAGGCGCCGTTTTCCGTATAAAACCGGTTCGACGCCTCGATCTCGCGCATTTCCGAACGGGTCGGCACTTCGATGCCGAGCGCCTGTTCGATAATCTTGTCCTCATCCTCGGCCGGATTCAGCACGTCGATCCAGACGGCGCCGTTCGCCAGATTGCCGATTTCGGAGCGTGGCACCAGCTTGCCACCGGCTGCGTCGTACACAGTTATCATTGGCGTACCTTTGCAGAGTCGCGCGATATTGCGGAGCAGTGAAAGCTAAGGCTCCAAATTCGTCGGCCATTTTGCGACGCCGAACTCGCGAGACCATTTTCACGGCGGCCACCGCAAGACAAGCCTGCTAAACATAAAAATACTGATTTGGAATGTCGCGTTTCAAAACTGTTGGAAACGCGGCATCCTGACCCGAGGCCAGACAAGAGGACTGACAGAAAATGCGGAGACGTTCGGCGATGATCACTCTGGCAGCCGCTTCGGCGGTTGTCATAAATGTGCAACCGGCCGCGGCGAAGATCGCCTGCTCGAACGGCTTCCAGATGGTTCAGGGCTCGCTGCTTGCGACGCCCTATTGCCAGGACGAGCTTGTCGCCCAGGTCGCTCGTCAATACGGAGTTCGCGCTTCGGCGGCCGAGATCCGCAACAATCCCAATTTCAAACGCCACGTCTGCCGGTTGATCGGCCAAGACATCCGCATCAAGGAGTCGTGCGAAGAGGTTAACGCCAACGAGCGTGGCCGCTTTTAATGTGCCGATAAAATTCGAGTGACGTTTGCACGCGCAAACGTCACTGACTTAAGCTTGCATTCTTATTGAGGCGTACGGCGCTGCTCTAGCTGAGATCGGGTGTGACTTCGCTCACATCCCTGGCCCGGCGCACGCTGCCGTCGAACTGCGCGCCTTCATCGATCGACAACGTCTGCTTGACGATATCGCCTTCGACGCGGGACGTCGCATTGAGATTGACCGACGAGCCTTTCAAGGCGCCGTTGACCTCGCCCTGAATGGTGATCGTGCGCGCCGTGATCGTGCCGACGACGCTGCCCGTGTCACCGACCGTCACGGATTCGCCATGCACGTCGCCCTGGATGTGCCCGGCGATCAGAAGCGAGCCCTTCGTCTTGATGACGAGTTGCTGACCGGCGATGGTGATGTCCTGACCAAGGACGGACGTCGGTGCGTCCAGCGCCGACACCGAATGCTGCATCGGCGAACCGAAGAGAGGCGGCGCGGGCGATTTGCCCGACGAAAGCTGCTGCGGTGCGATGGATTTGATCGGTTCCACGTTACGCGGATCGGGCGTTGCTACGCGGTTGAACATCTACTTTTCCCCCAAATTGTCGGTTGTCGCCGTTCCCGCGGGCAAGGTTAAACCCCCTCACTTTGGGCATATTATGTCCAAACCGGAAACTTCCCATCAGCAGCGATTTTCTTTTCCGAACGCTTAACGCGGCACCCAAAGATCGACGAACGGCGCCACGATATGTTGGCCGTGCCGGCCGTTATAGACATGGGCGAACGGCGCATCGACCACCGTGCGGCCGCCCCCGCTCTCGACGTGCGCGAAGGGCGCATCGACGGTGCGGCCTCGATAGGTGTGATGGTGGTACGAATGATGCCGCCGGTAGCGGTCGCCGTCGTCATGAACTTTGACGACGTTGGAAGGTGCGACGCTGGTCGTCGGGCTCACGACAGGCATCGCGCTCGCAGCCGATAGAGCCGCTCCCGCCAGTGTCGCCGAAACGATGACTGCGATCGTCAGTGCAGGGCGCAATGATACGGTCATAAGATACGGTCTCCGTATGCCTTCGTATGGATTTGAAACTAGGCAGGGAAAACCGGGTTCGCAACCTTGGCTGCGCCAAATGACGACTCATGCGACACTTATGCTGAATCAGAGACCAAAAAGCCGGCGGCCGGCCAATTTTACGAGTTCGCAGTGGCGCAAGTCAGGCTGCGAGACGCCCGCCGATCTGATACGATCCGAACACGGATCATGGGGAGGGACGTCATGGGAATGCGATGCGTAGCCGGGTCGCTTCTTTTCGCGTTCATGATGCTCTCATCGGTGCCGGCGTCAGCCGAGGGCACCTGTCCAAGGGCTGGAACGCTCGGCGTTTCCCGTACTGTCGAAATCGACACGACCGGCGGCCCCGGCTTCGGCATGGAGCACTACAAGGCCTACGACTTTCTCGAACCGA
>DATBRP010000229.1:0-2815 GCA_036560245.1 Hyphomicrobium sp. | reverse complement strand
GACAGGAAAGAATACGTCTCGTGGCTGTCTTGCGGCATGGCGGCGTCTAAAACTTTCAATTGTCCGGCGCCCGGCAGCTGGGCGGCACTTCGCCGTCTGCCAATACCTTTGGCTGACACTGCCTTTTAGGGAACGCACGATCAAGCCGAATCGCCAATGAGGGACGTTAGCCAAAAGTAGGGGCTAAGCGGACCAAAACCAGGGGGCGGCATTTCGTTTCCGCACCGCGGAACACCCTCTTATCGCATGCCGTCAACGCTGTTTCGCGACATGCCGCGCCGCAGTACTGGACGGACCATGGCAGGCAAGCGTAAACAGGGCGTTCGCCGGGCTGCGAAACAGCGACCGGGTCGACCGTGCGTGCGATTTCGAGCACAAGATGAAGCAACAGTGACGCCGGCCTGTTGCGGCGCCGAGGGCAAAGACTTTTGAGCGAAGACTTTCACCGCATCAAGCGCCTGCCGCCCTACGTATTCGCGGAAGTGAACCGTTTGAAGGCGGCGGCGCGCGCTCGTGGCGCCGACATCATTGATCTCGGCATGGGCAACCCAGACATGCCGACGCCGCAGCATATCGTCGACAAGCTGATCGAGACGATCAACAAGCCGCGGACGCATCGCTACTCGGCCTCGAAAGGCATACCAGGGCTGCGCAAGGCTCAGGCGGCCTATTACGAGCGCCGGTTCGGCGTCAAGCTAGATCCCGAAACGGAGATCGTGGCAACGCTCGGCTCGAAAGAAGGTTTCGCCAACATCGCCCAGGCGATCGCCGCGCCGGGCGATGTCGTGTTGGTTCCGAATCCGACCTATCCCATTCATTCGTTTGGATTCATCATCGCCGGAGCGACGATCCGGCACCTGCCGGCCAGCAACGGCGAGGACTTCTTCCGCGCCATCGACCATGCGGTCAAACATTCGATTCCGAAGCCGCTGGCCGTCGTCATTTCGTTTCCGTCGAATCCGACGGCAATGGTCGTCGGCCTCGATTTCTACAAAGAGGCAGTTGCGCTGGCGAAGCGGCACGGCATCATCATCCTGTCGGATATCGCCTATGCCGAACTTTACTACGACGGCGTTCCGCCGCCTTCGATCCTCGAGGTTCCCGGAGCCAAGGACATCGCGGTCGAGTTCACGTCGCTTTCGAAGACCTACAACATGCCAGGCTGGCGTATGGGCTTCGCGGTCGGCAACGAGCGGCTGATCGGAGCATTGGCGCGCGTCAAATCCTATCTCGATTATGGCGCCTTCACGCCGATCCAGGTGGCGGCGGCAGCAGCGTTGAACGGTCCACAAGATTGCGTCGACGAGATCCGCGCCATGTACAAGCACCGGCGCGACGCGCTCGTCGAAAGTTTCGGCCGCGCCGGATTTCCCATTCCGGCGCCACCGGCGACCATGTTCGCCTGGGCGCCCGTGCCCGAACGCTACCGTCATCTTGGCTCGGTCGAATTCGCCAAGCTTCTCATTGAGCAGGCTGATGTCGCCGTCTCGCCGGGCATCGGCTTCGGCGAACATGGCGAGGGCTTCATCCGAGTGGCGCTCGTCGAAAACGAGCAGCGTATTCGTCAAGCGGCACGCTCGATCAAAAAGCTCTTCTCCGAAACGGCGGAGACCGGGCAACCATCGCCGCATCCTCAGCAATCCGCCACACGATAGTCAGCGCTCCCCATGGAACCACTCACACTCGGTATTGCCGGAATAGGCACGGTCGGCGGCGGCCTGTTGGAACTTTTGGCAACGAACGGCGCGCATTTCGCGAATATCGTCGGGCGCGAAATCCGTGTGACCGGCGTTTCGGCCCGTAGCCGCACGAAGGCACGCGCCGCAAAGATCGGCGATGCGCGCTGGTTCGACGATCCGGTGGAGCTCGCCAAAGATCCGTCAAATGCTGTCTTCGTGGAGTTGATCGGTGGCGAGGACGGCGTCGCCAAGGCGGCCGTCGAGGCGGCGCTTAACGCCAAGAAGCATGTCGTGACTGCGAACAAGGCGCTGCTCGCCAAGCACGGCGTCGCGCTCGCTGCGCTTGCCGAGAAGAACGGCGTCGCGCTGAACTTCGAGGCCGCTGTTGCGGGCGGCATCCCGGCTATCAAGACCTTGCGCGAAGCGCTGGGCGCCAACCGGGTGCAGCGCGTCTACGGTATTTTGAATGGCACCTGCAACTATATCCTGACGCAGATGCAGAGCGAGAAACGGCCGTTCAAGGATGTGCTGAAGGAGGCGCAAGCCCTAGGCTATGCCGAAGCCGATCCGACGTTCGACATCGGCGGATTCGACACGGCCCACAAGCTCGCCTTGCTGACGAGCCTCGCTTTCGGGACGAAGGTGGCCTTCGATCAGATACACGTCGAAGGCATACAGTCGATCACCGAGGCCGATATCGAGGCGGCCGACAGCCTTGGTTATCGCATTAAGTTGCTAGGAGTCGCGAGCGAGACGGAGAGCGGTATCGAGGCGCGCGTGTCGCCGGCGTTGGTCTATAAGGATTCAGCCATCGCGGAAGTGTCGGGCGTTACCAACGCGATCGCCATCGACGGCGATTTCTCGGGCACCATTCTTCTCGTGGGCGCTGGTGCCGGCGCCATGCCGACGGCTTCGGCCGTCGCCAGCGATATTCTCGACATCGCGCGCGGCCTTATCGTGCCGCCGTTCCTCACGCCGACCGCCAAACTCAGGGCGCATAAGCGCGCCACTCTCGACCGGCATTATGGATCTTATTACGTGCGGTTGGCGCTTCAGGATAAACCGGGTGCCATGGCGAGCGTCGCCAAATGCATGGGCGATCGCGGTGTATCGCTCGAAAGCATCGTGCAGCACCG
>DATBRP010000228.1:0-1852 GCA_036560245.1 Hyphomicrobium sp. | reverse complement strand
TGATTGGAATTGGCTTTGACGGCAAAGCAGATCAGCGCCTTCTGATCGCGAAAGGCCTGTTCCAGCACCTTGTAATGACGTTCGAGCGTCGCCGTCGAATAGCAATAGAACGGCGTCCCGACCTCGGCGGCAATGCGCGCGAGGCTGACATCCTCGGCGTGGAGAATGCCGGACTTATAATGGAAATGATGCATAGGACTTTCGGTCTTCGGACTTTTGTCTTGGCTCCCACGTCATGCCCGCGGAGGTGGGTATCCGTCCAGGTCTATTGTCCGGGACGCCTGGAAATTCGAGAGGCCTGTGCCGCCTACTGCAGCAGGGGATCGAGAAGGAACCCTTCGTGCGGCTTTTTCGGCGCGTCCGAGTTCGAGCCAGGGTCATGAGCGTCGGGCGACTTCGCGTCGCCTGCAAGCTTGGCCCCCGGCGGCGGCTCGAGCGGACCTTTGACGCCGCAGCCGGCAAAGCCCAGCCCCAAGGCACAAAATAGCGCCAGAGCAATCAAGGACTTCGTGCGCAGAAGCGCGGCCATGCGTGCGATTCCCCAAAATCCCTCGGCCCGCACCGTCGGCAGGCTACCTGCCAACGGTTCTAGCCCTTCCCGCGGTCCTTTTCCAACCGCCTGAGCCAGTGACGCGCCATTTTGAGGACGTTCTGTGGCGCGGTTCCCCCATAGCTGGTTCGGCTCTTGACCGAGTTTTCAACGGAAAGCACGGAAAATACGGCTTTCGTGATGCGCGGCTCGATGGTTTGCATCTCGGCGAGCGAAAGTTGATCGAGATCGACGCCCTTTGCCTCGGCAGCCTTGACGATGGAGCCGGTGACGTGGTGGGCGTCCCGGAACGGCATCTTGAGTTCTTTGACCAGCCAATCGGCCAAGTCCGTCGCCGTCGAATAGCCGCGCCCGGCTGCGGCCCGCATGACGTCCGGCACAGGCTCCAGATCGGCGATCATCCCAGCCATCGCCGCCATCACGAGCCGCAAGCTCGCGAACGCATCGAAGGTCGTCTCCTTGTCTTCTTGCATGTCCTTGGAATAGGCGAGCGGCAACCCTTTCATCACGATGACGAGGCCCTGGAACGCCGCCGCAATACGCCCGACCTTGGCGCGTGCCAGCTCCGCCGCATCGGGATTGCGCTTTTGCGGCATGATCGACGAGCCGGTCGTAAACCGGTCCGACAATTTCACGAAGCCGAACTGCGGCGTCATCCAGATGACGATCTCTTCGGCGAGGCGCGAGAAGTGGACAGCCGTGATCGTCGCCGCCGCCAGCGTTTCGAGCGCGAAATCGCGATCCGAAACGCCGTCGAGCGAATTGGCCATCGGCCGGTCGAAGCCCAGCGCTTCGGCCGTTTTCTTCCGGTCGATCGGAAACGATGTGCCGGCAAGCGCCGCCGATCCGAGCGGGCATTCGTTGAGACGCTTGCGCGCATCGGCGAACCGGCTGCGATCACGCCCGATCATCTCGACGTATGCGAGCAGATGATGACCGAACGTCACGGGCTGCGCCGGCTGCAGATGCGTGAAGCCCGGCATCACGGTCGCCGCATGCGCCTCGGCTTTTTCGGCAAGCGCCTGCTGCACGCGTTCGAGCGCTTCGTCGATGCCGTCGACCGCATCGCGGACATAGAGGCGGAAATCGGTCGCAACCTGATCGTTGCGCGAACGCGCCGTATGCAGCCGCCCGGCCGCCGCGCCGATCATTTCCTTGAGGCGGCTTTCGACGTTCATGTGCACGTCTTCGAGCGCGTGCGAGAATTTGAACGTGCCCGCCTCGATTTCGGCTTGTATCTGGTCGAGACCCTTCGCGATCTCGCGCGCGTCGGCCTTTGTTATGATCCCCGCCTCGGCGAGC
>DATBRP010000227.1:0-3638 GCA_036560245.1 Hyphomicrobium sp. | reverse complement strand
CAGATGCGCAAAGCGCTACCGCGAGGCAATAAGCTATCTTTTTTTCGGATATGAGCTTGGCAGCCCTTCGAAGTTTTTTCATCGGAACGTTTCCCAACTGTTGACGCAGAGGTCTCGACAAACATGGCGAGGCGCAGCAACTTAGGGAGGGAGACAGTTAGAGGCTCGGCGGTGAGCGAACGGCGATTTCCATAGTGTGCACGTTCATTGCGATGCAGCCTCGGGCATTTGCTCAGTGACAGAACAATGCAGCGCCGTCACCCGCCCGCAATCGCCCCAACGATAAGAAACGGCTGCGCGCCGGTCGCGACGGGTTCGGGGAGGGGCATATCGGGAGGCTGGTGCGAAAGGTCCTGCTGGCACGCGAAAAACCTCAGAAACGGACGCCGTCGCTGCGTCGCGTGATCGCGAATGGCGCCGCGAAGGACAGGATAACTTTCTTCCAGCGCATCGAGAACGGATCGTTGCGTGACGATGCCATCGATTTCAAGCGTCACCTCTCCATTGACCTTGGCGTGCATCCTGAGATGCGAGGGCAGCACGACGCGGATCATGTCAGGGTCTGGACCTCGACTGAAAGCACAGGGGGGAGATCGCGGACGATCGTGGACCAAGTGTCGCCGGCATCCGCGGAAACGTAGACTTGCCCACCCGTCGTGCCGAAATACACGCCGCAGGACTCGTGTGAATCGACCGCCATCGCATCGCGCAGAACATTGACGTAGCAGTTCGACTGCGGCAGGCCGTTGCTCAACGCCTCCCACTCGTTGCCACCCGAGCGGCTGCGCCAGACGCGAAGTTGTCCGTCGCAAGGAAAATGCTCGGAATCACTTTTGATCGGCACCACGTAAATTGTTTCCGGCTCGTGCGCGTGGACGTCGATAACGAACCCGAAATCGGTCGGCAGATTGCCGCTGACCTCGTGCCAGGAGCTGCCCGCATCGTCGCTGCGCATCACGTCCCAGTGCTTCTGCATGAACAGGACGTTCGGACGCGACGGGTGCATGGCCAGCCGATGCACGCAGTGCCCAACCTCGGCAGTCGGGTCGGGGATGTGCTCGGACCGAAGTCCCCGATTGATCGGCTGCCACGTCTCGCCGCCGTCCTCGGTGCGGAAAGCTCCGGCCGCCGAGATCGCGATGAACATGCGCTTGGGATTACTCGGATCGAGCATGATCGTGTGCAGGCACATGCCGCCTGCACCGGGCATCCAGTGGGCTCCCGATCCGTGGCCGCGAAGGCCGGAAAGCTCAGTCCATGATTTGCCGCCGTCCGTCGTGCGGAACAAGGCCGCGTCCTCGACACCGGCATAGACGGTATCCGGATCGTTCAACGACGGCTCGATGTGCCAGACGCGCTTGAACTCCCACGGATGCGGGGTGCCGTCGTACCATTGATGCGTGCCGGGAACGCCGTCGTAAGCAAACTTGTTGTCGACCGGTTCCCACGTCTTGCCGCCGTCGTCCGAGCGTTGAATCTGTTGGCCGAACCAGCTGCTCGACTGGGACGCGTAAAGGCGGTTTGGGTCGGCAGGAGACCCCTTGAGGTGATAAATCTCCCAACCGGCGAAATGCGGACCGCTGATATCCCAGATCTTTCGCGCCTCGTCCGACGCCAGGATGAAGGCGCCCTTCCGCGTGCCTACGAGAACCCGCACTCCGCCCATCGTTGTCTCTCCTGTTGGCCGTCACAGTATAGCGTTTGGCCGCGTTTTCCTTCCAGGAACCTGCGGCCGACGTGAACTAGGACGCACCAAAGTGTCGGTTTCCGACACGACGCCCAAAAAGAAATAGGCAGACGCTGGCCAATGGGTGACGCGCTGTTCAATTTCTGACGCAGGCCCGCTCAAACTCCACCCGCATCCTTCGCAGCCAATCCGCCGACCGCCGACCAGTCGAGCGTGTCGCCGCCGTTGGCGAGAAGCGTCAGGAAGCGGTCGCGCAAAAGGCTCGCGAGGGGCAGGGGAACGCGTAGATCGTCGCCGGCTGCGAGCGCCAATTTCACGTCCTTTAACCCGAGCGGCGCGGCAAATCCCGGCGGCGAGAACTTGGCGTCGGCGATGAGGCTGCCATAGGTTTTGTAGATGGGCGCGCCGAACAGCGTCGAGGTAAGGATGTCGAGATAGACGTGCTTATCTATTCCGGCCTTGCCGACGAGCGCCATGGCTTCGCCGAGCGACTCGATGACGGCGGCGATCAGGAAATTGCCGCTGAGCTTGACGAGGTTCGCAGCTTCCGCCTCATCCGACACCACGAAGGTCCTTTGCGCGATGGCGTCGAAGAGCGGCATCGCGGTCCGCACCGCATCCGGCTCACCGGCCGCGACGACAAATAACTTCGCCGCCGCCGCAGCTTCGGGCCGGCCGAAAACCGGCGCCGCGACATAACACTGTCCGGCTTCGCGATGGGCCGCCGCCAGACGCTTCGACAGCGCCACGCTGATCGTGCTCGATGAAATGTGGACGGCGCCTTTAGCAAGATTGGCGAGCACTCCCGCGTCGCCGAAGACGACACTTTCGACGGCAGCATCGTCCGCCAGCATCGTGAACACCACGTCGCCCCGGCACGCATCCGCCGGACGCTCGGCGATCTTGGCGCCCTGCGCTCGCAGGGCTTCGGCCTTTGCCCGCGTTCGATTGTAGACGGTGACGTCGTGTCCGGCTTTGAGGAGGTTCGCTGCGATTGCCGAGCCCATTTGGCCCAGCCCGATGAAACCGGTGTGCATGGTGTCGTACCTCCGTGCTGTTGCGGCTATGCTCCGAACATCTCTTGTTGCCGCGCCTCGAGTTCCTGGCGGTAGCGGCGAAGCGCAAAGGCCTCGGTGATGAGGCCGATGACGCGCTTCGTGCTCTTGTCTTCGACGACGACGAGCAATTCGGTTTCTCGCGCTTCGAACAGCGGCATCAACCGATCGAAACGCGTCTGCGCGTCGACCCAGCCGTCCTTGTGCGACACGACCTGATCGAGCGTCGCGTCGCTGGCCTCGGCGTTGTCTTGAGCGATCTCGGCGTGAACAAGGGCAACATCCACCAGCCCGACAAAGGCGGAGTTCGCGTCGACGGCGGCAATGTACTTCGACGCACCGACGGGGAACTGCGACTGGAACTCGGAGAGGCGCATCGTCGCTGGCGCCAAGGTGATATCGCGGCGCATGAGCTGCCGCGCCGTCGTCTGACGGACCCAACTGACATCTTCGCCGCTGAGGATCGCTTCGCCCCGCAGATGGAAACGCCACGTGGCGAACGAATAGCCGAAGACTTGCCGAACCGTCAGGGTCGCGGCGATCACGCCAAGAAGCACCGGGCCGACGACGGAAAAATCGCCCGTCACCTCGATCGCCAACAGCGCCATCGTCATTGGAGCGCCGATGACCGCGGCGCCAAAGCTCGCCATGCCGACGAGGCTCATTATGCCGATGTCGCTGGCGGCGAAGACACCCAAATGCTGACCGATCTGACCGGCAATCGTACCGGTCACCATGCCGAGAAAGAGCGAAGTTGAAAAAAGGCCGCCGCGAAAGCCCGAGCCGAGCGACAGGGCGGAAGCCGCGATCTTGGCGACAAGAACGGCAGTCAGCGTGGCGAGCGGCCAACTTTCTTTCAGCATCAGCGCCATTGCGTCGTGACCGGAGCCCAGAAC
>DATBRP010000226.1:0-3885 GCA_036560245.1 Hyphomicrobium sp. | reverse complement strand
TCGCAGAGTCAAAGGTCCCGACCTCGAAGGCAACATCGTCGATCTCGGACTCGTCTCTGAAATCTTCATCAAGGACGATCACGTCTATTTCTCGATCACGATCCCGGCCAACCGCGCCGAGGAACTGGAACAACTGAGGCTTGCCGCGGAGAAAGTCGTTGCCAGCGTCAAGGGCGTCGTCGGGGTGACCGCGGTTCTGACGGCGGAAGCGAGCGATGCGGCCCCGAAGCCGAAGCCGCGCACGGTGTTGCCCATCGGCCGGAACGAGCACCCGCGCGTGCAGGCGGCGCGCGCCAAGGGCGCGACGGGCGACGGCGCCGGTCCGCGCCAAGCCGCGACAGCGGCCGCTGCGGGGCATGGCACCAAGGTGCAAGCCGTTCCAGGCGTCAAACACATCATTGCGGTTGCTTCCGGCAAGGGCGGCGTCGGCAAATCCACCATTGCCGCCAATCTGGCGCTCGGTCTGCAAGCCATCGGGTTGAAAATCGGGATCATCGATGCCGACATCTACGGACCTTCGCAGCCGCGTCTTCTGGGCGTCACCGGCAAACCGCAGATCGCCAACGGCAAGGTCATCAAGCCGCTCGAAGGCTGGGGCCTCAAGGTCATGTCGATGGGATTTCTCGTCGATGAAGAAACGCCCGTCGTCTGGCGCGGCCCGATGGTCGTCTCAGCGCTAAGCCAGATGCTGCGCGAAACCGATTGGGCGGGCAGTACCGGCGATCTCGATGTCCTCGTCATCGACATGCCGCCCGGCACCGGCGACGTCCAGCTGACGATCTCACAAAGCGTGCCGCTCGCTGGCGCAGTCATCGTCTCGACGCCGCAGGACTTGGCGCTGATCGACGCGCGCAAGGGCATCGCGATGTTCAAGCGCGTCGAGGTTCCGATCCTCGGCATCGTCGAGAACATGAGCTACTTCCTTTGCCCGAAGTGCGGCGAGCGCTCTGATGTCTTCGGCCATGGCGGCGCGCGCGACGAAGCGGCCAAGCTCGGCGTGCCGTTTCTCGGCGAAGTGCCGCTGCACATGGATATTCGCGAAACGTCCGATAGCGGCAAGCCCGTCACCGTCGCGGTGCCCGAAAGCGCGCACGCGCAAATTTTCCGCGATCTCGCGGCCCGCGTCTGGGGCGAGGTCGAGCGTGCCAAGGGCACGTTGACGCCGCCGCCGCATCTTGAATTGGTCGACGAAGGCAAGACGCTGAAGGCGGCTTTCCCCGATGGCCGCACCTTCGAGCTACCGGCGGAATTCCTGCGCGTCGTCAGTCCCTCGGCCGAAGTCCAAGGCCACTCGCCATCGCAGCGCGTCACGGTGCCGAAAAAGAAGCACGTCAAGATCGCCGGCATGACGCCGGTCGGCAACTACGCGACGCGCCTCGCCTTCGACGATGGCCACAACACCGGGCTCTATACGTGGGGTTATCTGCATCTCCTCGGCCGCGAGAAAGACACGCGCTGGAGCAAATACCTCGAAGAACTCGCCGCCAAAGGCCTGACGCGGGAATAGCTCGCGCTATTTATGCGCGGCTTCCGAAGCCTTCAATTTTCTGATGGCGGCTTCTATCGGCGCAAAGGGGCCGAACTTGTGCTGCTTGGCCGAAAAGCCGTCGGCATAGGGTCCGTACGACGTGTCGACCGGCTTTTCGAGTTTATTTGGAAAGTCGCGATCCAGATTTGCCTTCACCGGGCGGGGCTGAGAGTCGATGTAGGCCGCGACGGCCCATGCGTCCTCCGGCGACAGCGTAGGATTGGCCCACGTCGTGCCATCCGGCATGTTGCTATGGATGAAGTTCGCGGCATCGATGAGCATGTTCATTCCGGCGCCGTCGTTGAAGCTGTCCGGCCCCCACAGCGGCGGGAACGTATAGCCTTTCGCGTCTCCGACTTTACCTACGCGCTGGCCTTGTCCGTTGTTGCCGTGACAGGCCGCACAAGTGTTCGCGTAGACCGTGCGTCCCTTGACGGGATCGGCAGCCCGATCGAGTTCGCGCATACTGCCGCTGCCCCGTCCTATCGTCGGAGCGCCAACCGGGCGGCCGGTCGAGAGGAACTTCAAATACGAGATGATGGCCGTCATTGCCGGGCCCTCAGGCGGAAGCGGTCTGCCGTTCATGCTGCGCTCCATGCAGAACTGAACGCGACCCTCCATCGTCGCCACGCGCCCCGAGCGAGCGGCATAGGTCGGGTAATCGGCGTAGACGCCGACCAGAGGCAGCCCGAATTTCTTTGTTCCGGCTTTGATATGGCAGCTTTGGCAATCGAGATTGTTTCCCGCGAAACGGCGCAAAGGATCCGAGACTTCGGGCCCGATGAGAGACGACGTTTTGGCGATGAGATCGCGGCCATGACGGACGGTTCGTCCCCACACGTCATCCGGCAGCTTGTCGATGTCCGGAACGACCCAGGGAGCCGTTGCGATGGCTGGAGGCGTTGCGGCTGGCCTAGTGGTGGCGCCATCCGCGGAGCAGATTTGCCATGCCGCGAACGCCATCGTGACGGCGCCTGCGAGAGGAACGATTACGAATTGCGATCTGAGCATGGCCGGCACCTGACTGAATGCTCCTAAAGTTATAAGAGCGATTCGCGTTTGTAACGTGCTCCTCCGATCATGGCTTACCGTCTATGCAACGCAAACGCCGCGCTATCCCGGCGAGGGCCGGGATCCGTCCAAGTCGATCATCGTGCAAGAGCTTGAGCTAAGGTGGAAGCCGGCCTGCGCGGGCACGACGGAAGAATAGGTGTCTGCCGGGCGTACACCTGCGCTAAGTTTCGGTCTCAGTTCCGCTCGTCCGGCACGATCGAGAACGCCAATTTCTCGCCGCCGCGCAGAACTTCGGCGGTGACTTTCTGATTGATGTGGTTGGCGTCGAGAACGCGTGCAACGTCGTCGACGCCCGCGATCGCCACGCCGTCCAGAGAAATCAAAATGTCTCCCGCCATCAATCCGGCGATCTCCGCGGGTCCACCGCTCTGCAGGCTGCGGATGCCGATGGCGCCCGCTTGCGTCAGACCGTGCCTGTGCCGCGCGCTTTGCGGCAACACCACGTGCTCGGCGACGATGCCCATCACGCCGCGGCGAACGCGACCGTGCGCTAGAATTTGCGTCAGCACGTATTCCGCCGTGTTCGAGGCGACGGCAAAGCAAAGTCCCTGCGCGCCCATGATGGTCGCCGTGTTGATGCCGATCACGTGCCCCGCCGAATTGACCAGCGGTCCGCCCGAGTTGCCGGGATTCAATGCCGCATCCGTCTGGACCACGTCGTCGATCAAGCGGCCGTTTTCGGCGCGGAGCGAGCGGCCCACGGCGCTGATGATGCCGGCCGTAACCGTCGACTGAAAGCCGAGCGGATTGCCGATCGCGATTGCGATTTGTCCGGGACGCAGCGTTTTGGAATCGGCAAGGCGCGCGTAGTTCAAACGCTCCGGCGTCTCGGCGCGCAGCACCGCGAGATCGGTATCCGGATCGCGGCCAATGAGGCGCGCGCCGAACCGTTGACCGTCGCCCTGCGACAGGCTGATCGACTGCGCGCCGTTGATCACATGGTTGTTGGTGAGCACGAGCCCGTCGGGCGAAACGATGACGCCGCTGCCCGATCCTTGGCCGACGCGCCCGTTGCGCTCGCTGCGAACCTGCACGTGAACGACGGCCGGCGACACGGTGTCGACGACATCGACGACGGCCCGGCTATAGGCATCCATCAGCGCCGCGTCGCCGCGCGCTCCGCTCTCTCGCCGCCCGCTTTCGCGCTCGGCGCCAGAGTCGTCCAGAACTCGAAGAAGACTGTGTTTCATGATCCACCCGATGATAAGCCCAGGTGGAGGGGTAGATGGCGATACCGCCGTGCCCCATCAAGATCCGCATAGCTGCGCGGCGTCTTGCGGCTG
>DATBRP010000225.1:0-3043 GCA_036560245.1 Hyphomicrobium sp. | reverse complement strand
GTGCGTCCGCTCTCTATGATTGCGCGCAGCACGTTGCGACCGATGCGGCCGAAACCGTTGATCGCCACCTTCACTGTCATTCTGGGGAATCCTCCGGGATCAGAAACTGGGCGCGGCATGACTAAGGGAACGGACCGCCGCCCGACCTTTTCTCATTCTCGCAACAACGGAAGGTCTTTAAAGTGGCGTGTCGGCAATCTGTCAATGCGGCAAGGCCCGTGCGCGTTGCACGTCGTCTTCAATTCTTTGCCTCAATTTGTCTAAACACGCGGTCGTTTATTGACGGCGTTTACGATACGCACGTAACGTAGGTTCGCGGCACTTAGTGATTAAACGCGTCAATCGTGTCGCCCGAGAGGGCGTGAGAGGCCATGACTGAACGCAGCACCGCGAAGATAAAGCGGACCGAGGATATCAAGCCGGCCCGCAAACTCGCGCCCGGCAGCGATGTCCGGGGTGAGAACGCCCGGCTCCGAGCCGAGCTTGCAATTGCCCAGCAACGCATCGCCGAACTCGAGCAGCGCTCGGCCGACGCGTTGAACCGGATTGATTGGGCGCTCGATTCGCTCCATAACTATGCTCAGGACGATTGAAGTGCGCGTCGTTTGAGCGGAGGGGCGGCTGGGCCGTCGACGTCATTGGCTCACGTTGCGATCAACTTCAACGGGCGCAGCTACCGCTTCGCCTGCGGCGAAAACGAGGTTCAGCGCCTCGACGAGATCGCCGCCTATGTGACGGCCAAGCTCGAAGATCTGATGCGGGAACACGGCAATATCGGCGATGAGCGCCTTACGCTGATGGCCGCCCTGATGGTGGCTGACGAGCTATTCGACGCCCGCGCCGACGTCGACGAACTGCTGGAAGGCGGGGCGGAGGAACTCAAATCCGTCGCCGCTCGCCGCCGTCCAGCCTTTGGTTAAAGGGGTAAATCCAGGCGAAGCCCTGGATTTTCACCGTCATCTCCCCTAATTCTCTAGGTGCTGCGGGGCTCGTCAGGGGCAAATGACCCGGGGGCCTATAAGATCCGCACGGGTGCTGTCCCTGACCGGAGCCGTGGCTTCGGACACACGGTGCCCACCTACGCTCGTAGGGACCACGCGGGATCATGATCCCAACGGCCTTCGCGGCACTTTATTCACTGGGGTAATGTCGGTTGACTGACGAGGCTAAGCTAGACGCCAAGAAAAAGCTGCGCGCCCAAGCGCTCGAACGGCGGAAGGCGGCGTTCACGCAGCATGGGGCCGAGGCGAGTCGCAAGATCGCCGCCTATGGGCTCGATTTTTTGTCGCCGAATCCCGGTGCCATCGTTTCCGGTTTTGCCGCAATCAGCGATGAGATCAATCCGGCCCCCCTGATGACGTGGCTGCAGGCGGAAGGTTTCCGGCTGGCGCTGCCCGTCATGCAGGGCAAGGGCAAGCCACTTTTGATGCGGGCATGGACGCCCGGCGACGCGATGAGCCCGGCAGCCTGGGGAATAGCCGAACCGATGGACGACAAGCCTGCCGTCGATCCAGACATTGTGCTCGTACCGCTTCTCGCCTTCGACTCGCGCGGCTATCGCCTCGGTTATGGCGGAGGTTTTTATGACCGCACGCTGAGCCGCTTAAGAAAATTGAAGCCGGTCGTCACCGTCGGCCTGGCTTACGACGAACTAAAGGTCGACGCGGTGCCGGCCGAAAGCTATGACGAAAGACTTGATTGGGTGCTGACGCCGTCGGGCCCGTTGCGTTGCCTCGATTCCTGACTCGGACTTTCGGACTTCTTGATGCGTCTTTTGTTTCTCGGCGATATCGTCGGTCGCCCGGGCCGAACGGTGGTTTGCAATGCCCTGCCTGGCCTCATCAAGCGCTACGCGCTGGATTTTGTTGTCATCAACGGCGAGAATTCCGCGGGCGGCTTCGGCATCACGGAAGCGATCTACAACGATCTGATCGACGCCGGCGCCGATTGCGTGACGCTCGGCAATCATGCCTTCGATCAAAAGGATACGCTTGTCTTCATTGGACGCCACGACCGGCTCATTCGACCTCTCAACTATCCGAAGGGCACGCCGGGGAAGGGAGTGACGCTCGTCAAAGCCAGAAGCGGCGCCGACGTCCTGGTGATCAACGCCATGGGCCGCGTATTCATGCCCGACCTCGACTGTCCCTTCCGCGCCATCGACGCGGAACTGACGGCATGCGCGCTGAAACAGGGTGCCGACGCGATTCTGATCGATTTTCACGCCGAGGCGACGAGTGAAAAGCAGGCGCTCGGGTTGTTTCTCGATGGCCGCGCCAGCGCCGTCATCGGCACGCACACGCATACGCCGACGGCCGATGCGCGCGTGCTGCCCGGCGGCACCGCTTATATGTCGGATGCCGGCATGTGCGGTGATTACAACTCGGTGCTCGGCATGGACAGCGACGAGCCGATCCACCGCTTCCTGACCAAGATTCCACGCGGCCGCTACGAACCGGCCACCGGCCCAGGCACGCTTTCCGGCCTTCTCGTTGATATCGACGACGCGACCGGCCTCGCGACGCGCGTTCAGCCCTTGCGTCAAGGGCCGCACTTGGCTCCCGCCATCCCCGAATTCGACGAGGCGTCCGGCAAGGCTTGACCGCCGCAATCCGAGCCGCGAAAAGGAGCGGCAATCAGTAAAAACACCACGGACTCGATCAATGGCCGGCCATTCGCAATACAAGAACATCATGCACCGCAAGGGCAAGCAGGACGCGATCCGCGCCAAGCTCTTTGCGAAATTTGCGCGCGAAATCACGGTCGCAGCCAAGAGCGGCACACCCGACCCCGACATGAATCCCCGTCTCAGGCTCGCCATCCAGGAAGCGCGCGCCGAGAACATGCCGAAAGATAACGTTGAGCGCGCGATCAAGAAAGCGCTCGGCGGCGATCTCGCGAATTACGAGGCGGTGCGCTACGAGGGCTATGCCCCGGGCGGCGTCGCCATCATGGTCGAGGCGCTGACCGACAATCGCAATCGCACCGGTGGTGTCGTGCGCAGCGTCTTCACGAAATTCAATGGCAACCTCGGCGCCACCGG
>DATBRP010000224.1:0-3510 GCA_036560245.1 Hyphomicrobium sp. | reverse complement strand
AGTCCGGAGGCGAAAAGCGTGGAGTTGACGACGAAAGGCCGGTACGCGGTCATGGCTTTGGCGGATCTCGCCAGCCATGCCGATCAGACCGCGATTCCCCTGTCGCTCGTCGCTGAGCGTCAGCATCTGCCTCTTGCCTATTTAGAGCAGCTTTTCGTGCCCCTGCGCCGCACCGGATTGGTCGAAAGCGCGCGCGGACGGACGGGCGGCTACAGGCTGGCGAAGCAGCCCTCCGAGATTTCGATCGCCGAGATCATGGCCGCCGTCGAGGAAGCCACGCACTTCACCCGCTGTTCCGACAACGACCCGCGGTGTTCGGTCGCGACGCCCTGCCTGACCCATGGCCTATGGAATGCGCTCAGCGAGGCGACATCAGAATTTCTTTCGTCCGTAAGTTTGGCCGACGTGATCGGCGGTGGCAGATATTCAGCGCGCCCGACATTGGCTGCATCGACGCCGCTTCGGGCTGCTCATCGCACGTATCTCGACTACAATGCGACTGCACCGCTTTGCAGCGAGGCAAAAGCGGCAATGATCGCGACGCTCGACGTCATCGGCAATCCCTCGTCGGTGCACGCGGAGGGCCGGCGCGCCCGCGGCATCGTCGAAACGGCGCGTGAAAGCGTCGCCCGTCTCGTAGGTGCGAAACCCTCCGAAGTCGTCTTCACCAGTGGCGCGTCGGAAGCCAACGCATGGGTGATGACGCAGCCCTGGGCGACAATTTTGACAAGCGGCATCGAGCACGACTCGATCCTGGCGCCGGCGCGCGCTTTGCCTGGCAAAGTCGTGATGCTTTCCACCAGTCGTGACGGTGTCGTTCACGTCGAGGAAATCGCCGAGCACGTGTTGAAGCGCGGTATCGCGACGCCCGCCGTCGTTGCCCTTCAGATGGCCAACAACGAAACCGGCGTCATTCAGCCCATTACAGAAGTCGCGGAATTTGCCCGCGCCCACGGCGTCGCCGTTCATTGCGATGCGGTTCAGGCGGCCGGCCGTCTGCCGATCGATTTTGCAGCGCTGGGTCTCGATACCCTCGCGATTTCCGCGCACAAGTTCGGCGGCCCCAAAGGCGTCGGAGCGCTCGTTATTCGCGATCATCTCGACCTCGTGCCCCTGCTGCGCGGCGGCGGTCAGGAACGCCGCAGGCGGGCAGGAACGGAAAACGTCGCGGCCATTGCCGGTTTCGGTGCAGCTGCGGACGCCGCTTATGCAGAACTCGCTGGCGCGTCGACTGTCGCAACTTTGCGCGATAGCCTCGAGGCGCAAATTCGGAGCATCAGCCCCCGTGCCGTGATCGTCGGCGACGCTGCGCCGCGGCTTGGCAATACGATCGCGGTGGCGCTTCCAGGTAAGCTGGCGGAGACGATGGTGATCCGCCTCGATCTGGCGGGCGTGGCAGTGAGTGCGGGCTCGGCCTGCTCCTCTGGAAAAGTCGGCGCCAGCCATGTGCTCGAAGCGATGGGTTTTGGACCCGATATCGCCGCCGGAACGATCCGCATCAGCCTGGGACCGGCGACGACGAAAGATGACATCGCGGCGTTTATCGCCGCCTGGCAAGCGATTGCCGGCGAGCCGGCGCTCGCCGCCTAGGAAAAATGAATTGAAGTGCCGCGCATGCGGCAATTGTTGAAAGAGAGACGAGGAAATGGCTGCTGTTCAGGAGACGATCAATCAAGTCAAGAAGATCGATGTCGACCAGTACAAGTACGGATTTGAAACGCGGATCGAGAGCATCAAAGCTCCGAAGGGTCTCGATGAATCGACCGTGCGCTACATCTCGGCCAAAAAGGGCGAGCCCGAGTGGCTTTTGACCTGGCGTCTCGAGGCGTTCCAGCGCTGGAAGGCGATGACGGAGCCGACATGGGCCAGGGTCAACTATCCGAAGATCGATTTCCAGGACATCTATTATTACTCGGCGCCGAAATCGACGGAGGGGCCGAAGAGCCTGGCCGACGTCGATCCCGAACTGCTTGAGACTTATAAGAAGCTCGGCATTCCGCTTAAAGAGCAGGAAATTCTTGCCGGTGTTTCGGCGCCGCGCGTGGCCGTCGACGCCGTATTCGACAGCGTTTCCGTCGTGACGACCTTCAAGGAAGAGTTGGCCAAGGCCGGCGTTATCTTCTGCTCGATCTCGGAAGCCGTGCGCGAGCACCCCGAGCTTGTGAAGAAGTATCTGGGTTCCGTCGTCCCGCAGTCCGACAACTTCTATGCGGCGCTGAATGCGGCCGTCTATTCCGACGGCTCCTTCGTCTACGTGCCGCCGGGTGTACGCTGCCCGATGGAGCTTTCCACTTATTTTCGCATGAACGAGAAGGATACCGGACAATTCGAGCGGACGCTGATCATCGCCGATCGCGGCGCGTATGTGTCGTATCTCGAAGGCTGCACGGCACCAACGCGCGACACCAATCAGCTGCACGCAGCCGTCGTCGAACTCATCGTCCTCGATGATGCCGAGATCAAGTATTCGACGGTGCAGAATTGGTATCCGGGCGATAGCGAAGGCAAGGGCGGAATCTACAATTTCGTGACGAAGCGCGGTGACTGCCGCGGCAACCGCTCGAAGATTTCCTGGACTCAGGTCGAGACCGGTTCTGCGATCACATGGAAGTACCCGAGCTGCATTCTGCGCGGCGATGATACGCGCGGCGAGTTCTATTCGATCGCCGTATCGAACGGCTACCAGCAGGTCGATAGCGGCACCAAGATGATCCATCTCGGCAAGAATTCGTCGAGCCGCATCATCTCGAAGGGCATCGCGGCGGGTTATTCGCAGAATACCTATCGCGGTCTCGTCTCGGCACATCGCAAGGCGACGAATGTCCGGAACTTCACGAACTGCGATTCACTGCTCATCGGCGACAAGTGCGGCGCACATACCGTGCCTTACATCGAGGCCAAGAATTCGAGCGCCCATTTCGAGCATGAGGCGACGACGTCGAAGATATCCGACGACATGCTGTTCTATTGTCAGCAGCGCGGCCTTTCAAAGGAAGAGGCCATCGCGCTCGTCGTCAACGGTTTCGTCCGCGACGTGCTGCAGCATTTGCCGATGGAATTTATGGCCGAAACGCAAAAGCTGATCGGCATCTCGCTCGAAGGAAGTGTGGGATGAGCCATGCCCAAGTACTGGTTCAGGGCAAGATGTTCGGGATCTTACAACAGGTTCCTGCTTGTTTATCCTATTTCTTGGCAGGGCAGCTTGAGCGGATTGGCGGTCCTTGCCGCGTTGGTGATCGTCAGCCGTTATGCTGGATTGTTTGATGATCAGCCGGTTCACGGATTGCGGTTGGCCCTTGGCATCTTTGCAGACTTGGTCGTCGGCCTCGCGTTTTTCGTACTCGTTTTGGTGAAGATCGATCCTGAAATGAAGTATTGGGACGAGTAAGAGACACTGGAGTTGTGAATGCTTGAAATCAAAAATCTGCACGTGAAGCTCGCAGATGAGGATCGGGTGATCCTCAAGGGGCTGTCGCTCAAAGTGCCGAAGGGCGAAGTGCACGCCATCAT
>DATBRP010000223.1:0-7288 GCA_036560245.1 Hyphomicrobium sp. | reverse complement strand
GATGCCGGAAACAAGGCATCCCGATACCGACGTGGACGATGCCGACACAGAGAATGAGACTGCCGCAGGCTGATTCAATTACGCTTCGGCGGCGGCAGGTCCGTGCATACGCCTTCGAAGACTTCCGCCGACATGCCGATGGATTCGGAGAGCGTTGGGTGCGGGTGAATCGTCTTGCCGGCATCAACGGCATCGGCGCCCATCTCGATCGCTAAGCCGATTTCCGAAATGAGATTGCCGGCTTCAGCGCCGACAATTCCGCCGCCGACGATGCGATGCGTTTCAGGATTGAACAGGAGTTTGGTGAAACCTTCGTCGCGGCCGTTGGCGATCGCGCGGCCCGATGCGGCCCAGGGAAAGACGGCCTTGCGGTATGCGATGCCCCTCGCCTTGGCGTCGCTTTCGGTAAGGCCTGACCAGGCGATCTCGGGATCGGTGTAGGCGACTGACGGGATTTGGCGAGCGTCGAAGTAGCTCGTCTTTCCGGCAGCGTTCTCGGCTGCTACGTGGCCTTCGTGCACGGCTTTGTGTGCGAGCATGGGTTCGGCCGCGATATCGCCTACGGCGAAGATGTGAAGCACGTTGGTCCGCATCTGCTTGTCGACCGAGATGAAGCCACGGTCCGTGACGATGACGCCGGCTTTATCCGCGCCAATGAGTTTGCCGTTCGGCTTCCGACCGACGGCGACAAGCACCATGTCGTAGCTCTGCGCTTCGGCCGGCGCATCTGCACCTTCGAACGCGACGTGGATGCCATCGCCTTTGGCTTCCGCCGCGACGACTTTGGTCTTCAGCATGATGCGATCGAAGCGGCGCGCATTGAATTTTTGCCAAACGCCGACTAGATCGCGGTCGGCGCCCGGCATCAGGCCATCGAGCAATTCAACGACATCGAGACGCGTACCGAGCGTCGAATAGACCGTCGCCATTTCGAGCCCGATGATGCCGCCGCCGATAACGAGCATTTTCCTTGGCGTTTGCCTGAGTTCAAGTGCTCCGGTCGAGTCGACGATGCGCGGATCGGACGGCATGAACGGCAGCGTCGCCGCTTCCGATCCGGCGGCGATGATGGCTTTCTCGAAACGAACGACTTTATCGCCGCTGTCTGTCGAGACACGCAAATGATGGGAATCGATGAACGTGCCAATGCCCTGCAGCGTCGTCACCTTGCGCGCCTTCGCCATGGCGGCGAGTCCATTGGTCAATTTGGCAACAACCGCGTCCTTGTGTGCTGCGAGCTTTTCAAGATCGATTTCCGGCGCTTCGAAGGTGACGCCATGCGTCGTCATGGCCTGCGCCGCATCGATGATGAAGGCCGTATGCAGAAGCGCTTTCGACGGAATGCAGCCGACATTCAGGCAGACGCCGCCGAGCACCGGCCAGCGATCGACGAGGATCGTTCCAGCACCGAGATCGGCGGCTCGGAAGGCCGCGGAATAGCCGCCAGGTCCTGCGCCCAGCACGAGAACCTGACACGTATGATCGGGCTCGCCGTCGAATTTTTTCGAAGCGACAGGCACTGCACTTTTTTCGCCCTTCGCGGTCGCTTCTGTCTTTTGCGGCGCAGCCTGAGTTGCAGCACCTTCGCCAATCTCGAGAACGAGGATTGGACTGCCCTCGCTGATGCGATCGCCGACATTGACGAGCACTTCGACGACCGTGCCGGCTTCGGGCGCAGGCACGTCGAACGATGCCTTGTCGCTTTCCAGCGTGATGAGCGGGTCTTCCGTCGCGACCGTCGATCCAGGTTTGACGTGAACCTCGATAATGGGAACGTCCTTGAAGTCGCCGAGGTCGGGAACGCGAATTTCCTTTCTGCTCATCCGGTGCGTCCTTGCTCGGCTACAAAACCAGCTCACGCACGTCCGCGAGCGCGTCACATATTTTCTTCAGGAAGCGAGCCGCAAGCGCTCCGTCGACGGCGCGGTGATCGTAAGATAAAGAGAGCGGCAACATCAGGCGTGGCCGAAACGCGGCGCCGTCCCATTGGGGTTTCATCTTCGCCCGCATGGCGCCGAGGATCGCGACTTCCGGCGCGTTGACGATCGGCGTGAATGTCGTGCCGCCGATGCCGCCGAGGCTCGATATCGAAAACGTACTGCCCTGAATGTCCGTCGGAGTGATTTTGCCTTCGCGCATACGCGCCGAGACGCTGGTCAGTTCCTGGCTCAGTTCCAAAATGCCTTTGCGGTCGACGTCGCGTATCACCGGCACCACAAGCCCGTCCGCCGTATCGACGGCAACGCCGATGTTATAATAACGCTTGAGGATCAGAGCATCCTTGGATGGCGCGAGAGACGCGTTGACGTCCGGATACTCCTTCAGTGCCGACACCGCGGCTTTGAGCAGGAATGCGACCAGCGTCACGCGATAGCCTTTTGGCTTGGCGGCTTCGTCCAGGCTCTTGCGATACGCTTCGAGATCGGTGACGTCGGCTTCGTCGGCATTGGTGACGTGGGGTACATTGAGCCAAGAACGATGCAGGCTCGGACCCGCAAGCTTTTTCAGCCGCGACATCGGTTTGGTTTCGATCGGACCGTACTTGGCAAAGTCCTGGGCGGGTATTTCCGGAATGCCTATCGCTGCTCCGGTTTCGCCTCTACCGCTGCCGGCGATGTGGCGCTTCACGTCGTCCTTGGTAATGCGTCCCTTGTCGCCGGTGCCATCGATCTTCGTCAGATCGACGTCGAGTTCGCGGGCGATCCTGCGTACCGACGGGCTTGCGTGAACGGAGCCGAAGTCTTCCGAACTCGGCAAATTGTGCTCGTCGGCCGGCGAGACGTTCTCCGAACGTTGAGGTGCCTTCTCCGGTTTTGATTGGGCCTTCGCTTCGACTTCCTCTTCCGCTACGTCGAGGCGAAGAATGGCTGCGCCTTCGCTCACTTTGTCGCCGATGTGGACAAGAATTTCGGCGACCTTGCCTTGGCGCGGCGCCGGCACGTCCATCGCGGCCTTGTCGCTCTCGAGCGTAATCAGCGGATCGTCAGGCTTGACCTCGTCGCCCGGCTTCACCTGGATTTCGACGACCGGCACATTGTCGAAATCACCGATATTCGGCACCCTCACGTCGACCAGAGGCATATAGCGACCTGTCGGTTATCAGTTGCGAACCGGGTTTGGCTTTTCGGGATCGATCCCGTATTTGCGAATAGCTTGCGCCACCTTGATTGACGGGATTTTGTTTTCGTCCGCCAACGCCTTGAGCGCAGCGAGGGTCACGAAATGCCGATCGACCTCGAAGAATGCCCTGAGCGTCCGGCGGTAATCGGAGCGGCCGAAGCCGTCGGTACCGAGCACGGAATACCGGTTCGGGACCGATGGCCGGACCTGATCGGCGTAAAGCTTCATGTAATCGGTCGAAGCGATGACGGGCCCGTCGCCTCGTTCCGATAGTTTCTGCGTCAGATAAGGCACGCGCGGCGTTTCGGCCGGATGCAGAAGATTCCATCGCTCGGCGTCGTGGGCTTCGCGCGCAAGCTCGGTGAAACTCGTCACGCTCCAGATGTCGGCGGCAACGCCCCAGTCGTCGCGCAACAGGTTAGCGGCGGCGATCACCTCACGCAGGATGGCGCCAGAGCCCAGCAACTGCACCTTATGGCCTTTTGCGTCGGCGGGTGCTTCCCGGAAAAGGTACATCCCCTTGACGATCCCCTCCTCGACGCTAGGCGGCATCGCGGGATGCTCATAGTTCTCATTCAGAAGCGTCAGGTAGAAGAAGACATCCTCCTGATCGGTCAGCATCCGTTTCAAGCCGTTCTGAATAATGACCGCCACTTCGTAGCCGAACGTCGGATCGTAGGAGATGCAGTTCGGCACAGTCGCCGAGAGGATGTGGCTGTGGCCGTCTTCGTGCTGCAGGCCTTCGCCGTTGAGCGTCGTCCGTCCCGAGGTGCCACCAAGCAGGAAACCTCGGCACCGCTCGTCGCCTGCGGCCCAGGCAAGATCGCCGACACGCTGAAAGCCGAACATCGAATAAAAGATGTAGAACGGCACCATCGGCACGTTCGACGTGGAATAACTCGTCGCGGCAGCCATCCACGACGCCATCGCGCCCGCTTCGTTGATGCCTTCTTCCAGCATCTGGCCGGTCTTGTCTTCTTTATAGAACATCAACTGATCGGCATCTTGCGGGCTGTAGAGCTGTCCGACCTGGCTGAAGATGCCAAACTGCCGGAACATGCCTTCCATGCCGAAGGTGCGGCTTTCGTCCGGTACGATCGGCACGATGCGGCGGCCGAGTTCTTTGTCGCGCATCAACGCCGTCAGAATGCGCACGAATGCCATCGTCGTCGATATTTCCCGACCTTCGGAGCCCTTGAGCTGCGGACCGAAGAGCGACAGCGGCGGGACTTGAAGTGTCGCCGTCGATTTTCGACGCCGCGCCGGAAGGTAGCCACCCAGGTCTTTGCGCGTTTTGTGGAGGTATTCGTCCTCGATCGAGCCTTTCGGGAAGCGGATGAAAGGAACATCTTCCAACTGGTCGTCGGCGAGCGGGACCTTGAACCGGTCGCGAAAGTGCTTCAGCGCTTCGATGTCCATTTTCTTCGATTGGTGCGCCAGCATCGTCGCTTCGCCGGCCGCGCCCATACCGTAACCCTTGACCGTCTTCGCGAGAATGCAGGTCGGCTCATCCTTGTGGCTCACGGCGGCGGCGTAGGCGGCATAAACCTTCGACGGATCGTGACCGCCGCGCGTCAGACGCCATATCTTTTCATCCGACCAGTCCGCGACGAGTGCCGCCGTCTCCGGATAACGCCCGAAGAATTTATCGCGGATGTAGGCGCCGTCACGCGACTTGAAGACCTGATACTCGCCATCGACGCACTCTTCCATCAGCTGGCGCAGCCTGCCAGTGGTATCGCGCGCCAGAAGCTCATCCCACTGCGATCCCCAGATCACCTTGAGGACATTCCACCCCGCGCCACGGAAATTGCTTTCAAGTTCCTGAATAATTTTGCCGTTGCCGCGCACCGGTCCGTCGAGCCGCTGCAGGTTGCAGTTGATGACGAAGATCAGATTGTCGAGTTCTTCACGGCCCGCGAGAGAAATGGCGCCGAGGCTTTCCGGCTCATCCATCTCGCCGTCACCGCAGAAGACCCAAACCTTTCTGCCTTCGGTGTCGGCAATGCCGCGATCGTGCAGATACTTGAGGAATCGCGCCTGATAGATGGCCATCAACGGACCGAGGCCCATCGAGACGGTCGGGAATTGCCAGAAGTCGGGCATCAGCCACGGATGCGGATAGGATGGCAAACCGCGTCCGCCGACCTCCTGGCGGAAATGCAGGAGCTGGCTTTCGTCAAGCCGTCCTTCGAGAAACGCGCGCGCGTAGATACCGGGCGAGGAATGGCCCTGGATCAGGATCAGGTCACCGCCGTGATCGTCCGACGGCGCATGCCAGAAATGCATAAATCCGGTTTCGTAGAGCGTCGCTGCCGACTGATAGCTGGCGATGTGGCCGCCAAGCTCCGTCGATTCCTTGTTGGCGCGAACCACCATCGCCGCCGCATTCCAACGGATAGCCGCAACGATCCTATGTTCGAGATCGCGGTCGCCTGGATGCTTCGCCTCGTCTCCAACGGGGATCGTGTTGATGTAGGCCGTGCTCGAAGCAAACGGCAGGGCGGCGCCGCTGCGTCGCGCCCGCTCGACGACCTCTTTCAAAATATCGTCGGCGCGCCCGGTACCCTCAAACGCGATGACGGACGAGATGGACTCGGTCCAATCCAGCATTTCCGCATCGTCGGCCTTCAAGGACTTCTGCTCGTTCTTGCCCATGTCATCCCTTTTGGGTCGCAGCCGCTCGGGGGAACATTGTTAAAACTCGCGAAGGCTCATTGAGTTCGAGCGCATTCCTCCTGAAACATGCGGAAAACGGGGCCAGTCCGCGTCCAAGCCGCCTTGCGCGGTTGTGGCAAGGTTCCTGCAGGCCAGTTTAGCGCAGGGAGCCATTATGGGACATCCGGTTCTCTGGTCAGGCTCAAGAATTCGAAAATCGACCGCTGTCACAAACTCCCATCGCAGGGCCCGCAGACTCCAAGGGCACGTGCCCAATGCTTAACGCTTATGAGTTTCCTATGCGCATCATCTCTCCGTCTCATGGCAACACAATGCGGCACTGCGTATCTGGTGGACGCTGGAGGCGCACATGCGACACGAGTCTCTCAAGACCGAAAGACTAGAAACCAGGCAGCCCTCGCGCCCTGACATTCCGGCGCTCGGGCTTTTCAGTTGTGCACGTTTGTTGGAACTGCGGTCGGTCGCCCAGAGGTGCCCGGCAAACAGCTCCTCCGATGACGGTAAGGCCGCCGCGCAGGCTTGCACGGATCAGCGCGAAACAGGTCATTCAAGGGCGGACGCTGCGCCTGTTCCAGCGATCAAGAAATGAGGAGACTACCGCGTGCATCCACTTCAGCAAATGCCAGATTCCACGCAAACGATTTTTGTCACGCAGACGCACGCCGGAATGTGGCGTGTGACGGACAACCGGCAAAGTCTGGGTGGTATCTTTGGAACGGCCACCGCAGCGATGAAGTTTGCGCGCGAAGAAGCTGAGTGGCGGCAGTGCAACGTCGTCACATCTCCACCGCCACGGGAGCAAGCGAAACCAGCCGATCGTACACAGATTGTCATCAAGCCGGCCGTCTCGCAATGGCGGAAATAGGCGCGGTCATTTAATGATTTCGCCCGATTTTTGGACTTCAGCGGCCATCAAGCGATAAACGCTTTCTCTGTCCCGAACGGCTCGAATTTTCTCGACAACCGCACGATCCCTCAGACGCCGTGCGACACTGGCAAGAGCATTCAAATGCTCGCCCTGCGATGAAGACGGAACCAGCAACAGGAAGACGAGATCGACCGGCTTTCCATCGACAGCGTCGAAATCGATCGCGGGCTTGAGGCGCGCGAAAATTCCATACGGCGCCTTCAGCGCGGCGAAGCGTGCATGCGGAATAGCGATGCCATCTCCCATTCCCGTCGAACCGAGCTGCTCGCGCTTGTTGAGTTCGAGAAGGATGGCTTCCGCAGGGACATTGATGGAATCCGCCACGCGCCGCGCCAATTCCTGCAGCAGCGTCGGCTTATCGGCGATGCGCAGGTCGACGATTACATCATCCTGCGACAAGAACTTGCTTATGTTGACTGGCATGGTGATCCGAGAAGCATTTACTGCCGGTACTTCATTCAGGAATACGAAGTCGATAGCCGACGCCGGTTTCGGTTAAGATATACTCGGGGCTTTCAGGGTGCACCTCGATCTTCTGGCGCAGCTGGCGCACGTAGACGC
>DATBRP010000222.1:0-2748 GCA_036560245.1 Hyphomicrobium sp. | reverse complement strand
TTCCCGCTTTCGCGCATGACGGTTGCCTGCCGCGCATTCGGCCTGCGTCCGATCGACGGCCCGTTCGGCGGCATCGACGATCCCGAAGGCTACAAGGCAGCCGCGCGCCGCGGAGCCGCGCTAGGCATGGAAGGCAAGTGGGCGATCCATCCGTCACAGATCGAACTCGCCAACGAAGTTTTCTCGCCGACGCCGAAGGAAGTCGAGCGCGCAGAGCGCATTCTCGTTGCACTCAAGGAAGCCGAAGCTCAGGGCAAGGGCGCCGCTTCTCTTGACGGCAAAATGATTGACGCTGCGTCGGAGAAAATGGCGAAAAACCTCCTCGCCACGGCGGCCGCCATCAAGGCAGGTGAAGCAGCCCGCGCCGCAAGCAAATAAAACAAGCCAGAAACGTAAAAGAATAATCCCAAGGGAGTCCAACACATGGACATTCATGAGTATCAGGCCAAGGAGCTTCTCGCGAAGTTCGGCGTCCCGATCGCTCGCGGCGGCCTCGCCTACAGCCCGGAGCAGGC
Source organism: Hyphomicrobium sp. (assembly GCA_036560245.1). GTDB lineage: Bacteria > Pseudomonadota > Alphaproteobacteria > Rhizobiales > Hyphomicrobiaceae > Hyphomicrobium_B. The sequence continues at coordinate 2,233 of DATBRP010000222.1, read as the reverse complement.
GACCTATCGCGCCAGCGAACTCGGCGGCACCGTCGTCGTGAAAGCGCAGATCCACTCCGGCGCCCGCGGCAAGGCCGGCGGCGTCAAAGTCTGCAAGAACGAGAAAGAGATCGAAGATGCAGCCGAGTTCATGCTCGGCCGCAAACTCGTGACGCATCAGACGGGCCCCGCCGGTAAACTCGTCTCGCGCCTCTACATCGAAGAAGCAACGAACATCGACCGCGAAATCTATCTCGGTTTCGTCATGGACCGGTCTTCCGAGCGCATCGTCGTCGTCGCATCCGCGGCTGGCGGCATGGATATCGAGGAAATCTCGGCATCGCAGCCCGACACGATCATTCGCGTCAGCGTCGACCCGGCAGTCGGCATGCAGCAGTTCCAGGCGCGCGAGCTCGCTTTCGGATTGGGCGTCGATCCCGATATCGTCAACAAGCTCGTCCCGGCCATCATGGGCTGCTATCGCGCATTCCGCGACCTTGATGCGATGATGGTCGAGGTCAATCCCCTCGTCATCACCAAGGAAAAGCAGGTTCTCGCGCTCGACGCCAAGATGTCGTTCGACGACAACGCGCTTTTCCGCAGGCCGCACATCGCCGAGCTTCGCGACAAGAGCCAGGAAGACCCGCGCGAAACCTATGCTTCGGATCGCGGTCTGGCTTACGTCGGTCTCGACGGCGACATCGGCTGCATCGTCAACGGCGCCGGCCTCGCAATGGCGACGCTCGACATGATCAAGCTCGCGGGCGGTGAACCGGCGAACTTCCTTGATATCGGCGGCGGCGCCTCGCCCGAGCGCGTCACCAAGTCGTTCAAGGCGGTCCTGCGCGACAAGAACGTCAAGGCCATCCTGGTCAACGTCTTCGCCGGCATCAACCGTTGCGACTGGGTTGCCAAGGGCGTCGTCGACGCCGTCAAGGAACTCGAAATCACGATGCCGATCGTCGTTCGTCTCGCTGGCACCAACGTCGAGGAAGGCCGCAAGATCATCGACAACAGCGGCTTGACCGTCATAAGCGCCGAAACGCTCGCCGACGCTGCAAAGCAGGCGGTCGAAGCGGCCAAAAAAGCGTAAGTCCGGAGAAACGCACCAATGGCAATCTTTATCAATGAAAAGACGCCGATCCTGATCCAGGGCTTCACCGGACGTATCGGCACTTTCCACGCGCAGGAAATGATCGACTACGGCTCGAACGTGGTCGGCGGCGTGACGCCCGGCAAAGGCGGCACATCGCATCTCGGCCGTCCCGTCTTCAATACCGTCAAAGGCGCGGTTGACGAGACGCGCGCCGAAGCCTCGATCGTATTCGTGCCGCCGCCCTTCGCGGCCGACGCGATCATGGAAGCTGCCGACGCTGGCATCAAATACTGCGTCTGCATCACCGACGGCATCCCGGCGCAGGACATGATCCGCGTCAAGCGCTACATGCGGCGCTACAAGAAGGAAGCCCGCATGATCCTGACCGGCCCGAACTGCGCCGGCACGATCTCGCCGGGCAAAGCCATGCTCGGCATCATGCCGGGCCATATCTACATCCCCGGCCGGGTCGGCATCGTCGGCCGTTCGGGAACGCTCGGCTACGAAGCGGCCGCGCAGATGAAGGAGCTCGGCATCGGCGTTTCGACGTCGGTCGGCATCGGCGGCGATCCGATCAACGGTTCGTCGCATCGTGACGTGCTCGAACACTTCGAAAACGATCCCGAGACCGACGCCGTTCTGATGGTCGGCGAAATCGGCGGCCCGCAGGAAGCCGAAGCCGGTCTTTACGCCAAAGAGCACATGAAGAAGCCGGTCATCGCCTACATTGCCGGCCTTTCGGCTCCGAAAGGAAGACGCATGGGCCACGCTGGCGCCATCGTCTCGGCATTCGGCGAGTCGGCGGCCGAGAAGGTCGAGATCCTGCAAGGCTGCGGCGTGACCATTGCGCCCACGCCGTCGGAAATGGGATCGACTGTCGCGCAGGTGCTGAGCCGGCTGAAGAAAGTGGCTTGAGCTTAGCGCTGCTAGTTTCGAATCTGGACCGGAGCGTTTTGCCGCTCCGGTCTTTGCAGGCGATGTTATTGAATCTACGCTCGAGATGCGGTCCGACACCGGGACGCGGAGGCTTGGTGTGATGCAAGACACGACGCGGGCGAAAGACATGACCAAACTCAACGAACTTGAGCTGATCGGTGAATTGAAGCGTCTCAGGACGCAAATTCCCGATAATCCTTCGCTCAACCCGATCTTGAATGT
>DATBRP010000221.1:0-20693 GCA_036560245.1 Hyphomicrobium sp. | reverse complement strand
GCACGAAGCCGCCGCACGTCCTCGATCGGGATGTAGGTGCCGGTCGGGTTGTTCGGATTGGCCAGGAACACGACGCGCGTTCGCGCCGTGACCCGTTCCAGGATGGCATCGACGTCGGTCTTCAGGTCGCGTTCCGGCGCGACCACGGGCGTTGCGCCGTTGGTCAGAATGGCGATCCGGTAAACCAGAAAGCCGTGCGTCGTGTAGATCGCTTCGTCGCCGGGGCCGAGATAGCCGCGCGCCAAAAGCTGAAGCAGTTCGTCGGAGCCCGAGCCGCAGACAATGCGGCCGGCATCCAAACCGTAGCGGCGAGCGATGGCGTTGCGCAGCAAAGCCGCTTGGCCGTCGGGATAGCGTTCAAGCTCGGATGCCGCAGCCTTGAAGGCGGCGACGGCTTTCGGGCTCGGACCCAGCGGCGTTTCGTTCGACGACAGTTTCGCCGGCTTGATATTGCCCGCCGTTTTGCTCTCGCCGGGCACGTAGGCCTCGATATCGAGGATGCCTGGACGTGCAATTGGCGCCGTTGCCACCATATTTCGTCTCGAACCGTTGGGCAGAATTGCTGTTTGCGGGCGCATTGATAGGGGCTTTACCAGTTGAAATCAAAGTTTAAAGTGACTTTATCGAGGGCAGACTCAGCGAGCCGCCCGGCCTTTCAACCAAGTCTTTTAACCTCCGAGCACCGGCCGACACGATGACCGCCGCATCGCCTGATCTCATTGTTTCGGTCGCGCGGCGACAATCGGAGATTCATACGCCGTCGAGTCCGGTCGTACATTTCGACGCGAGCGCGCCGCTGCGGCTGGCGTGCCAGCAGGATCTGGCGCCATTTTCGATAGCCTACGAGACTTACGGCGAGCTCAATGCGGCAAAGTCGAACGCGATCTTGATTTGCCATGCGTTGACCGCGGACCAATATGTCGCGAGCCGTCACCCGATTACCGGCAAGCCCGGCTGGTGGGAAAACATCATCGGCCCCGGCAAGCCCATCGATACCGACCGCTTTTACGTCATCTGCACGAACGTGCTTGGCGGCTGCATGGGCTCGACAGGCCCGGCGTCGATCAATCCGAAAACCGGCACACCCTACGGCCTGGACTTCCCGGTCATCACCATCGGCGACATGGTCGAAGGTCAGGCGCGGCTGATGGACCATCTGGGCATCGACCAGCTCTTCGCCGTCGTCGGCGGATCGATGGGCGGCATGCAGGTGCTGGAATGGGCATCGCGCTTCAAGGATCGCGTGTTCGCGGCCGTGCCGATCGCGACGGCCGCCTGGCACTCGTCGCAAAACATCGCCTTTCACGAAGTGGGGCGGCAGGCGGTGATGGCCGATCCCGAATGGGCCGGCGGCAACTACTATGCTGCGGGCAAGGTGCCGCGAAACGGCCTCGCCGTGGCGCGCATGGCCGCGCACATCACATACTTGTCCGAGGAGGCTTTGCACCGAAAGTTCGGCCGCACTCTGCAAGACCGTTCGTCTCTGACGTTCTCGTTCAATGCCGATTTCCAGGTCGAGAGCTATCTACGCCATCAAGGGTCGACGTTCGTCGATCGCTTCGACGCCAACAGCTATCTCTACATCACGCGCGCCTTGGATTATTTCGATTTGCGCGAAGGCCGGGAAGGCGTGCTGGCAAATGCGTTTCGGGGAACGTCGACGCGCTTTTGCGTCGTGTCGTTCACGTCCGACTGGCTTTATCCGACGCGAGAGAGCCGCAGGATCGTGCAGGCACTGAACGCCGTCGCCGCCAACGTCTCGTTCGTCGAGATCGAGAGCGACAAGGGCCACGACGCATTCCTGCTCAACGAGCCGACGTTCCATGCCACCGTGCGCGGCTTTCTCAACGCCGCCGCTCTGAAGCGCGGGCTTAACGGCAACGCGGAGCGTTCGGCATGAATGCGCCCGATTTCCTGACTCCCTCCGGCGAGAATAAAACGCCGCGCGTCGACCACGTGCTGATTGCCGAAATGGTCGAGGCGGGTGCGCGCGTGCTCGACGTCGGCTGCGGCGATGGAGAACTGCTGCAGCTGTTGGCAGAGCGTCGCGGCGTCGACGGGCGCGGCGTCGAACTGCAGCGCGACAAGGTCAATGCCTGCGTCGCTCGCGGACTGTCGGTTATCCAGGGCGACGCCGATCGCGATCTCGACAATTATCCCGATCAGGCCTTCGACTACGCCATTCTTTCGCTGACAATCCAGGCGACGCGCAAGCCCAAGACCGTGCTCGAGAACCTGCTGCGCATCGGGCGGCGGGCGATCGTTTCATTCCCGAATTTCGGCCACTGGCGCGTACGCACGACGCTGCTGCTCGGGGGGCGGATGCCGGTGACCGAGAATCTGCCGGACCTTTGGTTTCTGACCCCCAACGCGCATCTTTGCACCGTGCGCGATTTTGCTGATCTTTGCGCCCGCGTCGATGCCGAGGTGGAGCAGGCCGTGGCCTTCAACGACTATGATCGCCGCCTGCCGATCAAGTGGTCGCTGACGATGCAGAATCTGTTCGGCGAGAAGGCCGTATTTTTGTTGCGCGGCCCGAACCGTCCCCCGGCGTAACTGCGCCGTTTCAGCGGCGGCGAAGGCCTGCGGGTCCCGTTGTGTCCACCGGCTTCAGTTTGCTTGGCACAGCTGCTTTCACGCTGCCGCCGACGGGCGCCATCACCTCCTTACGTGCCTCGACCAAAATAACGCCGGCGACGCCGATCGGCATGCCAGCGCCGAACTGTTCGAGCGCGGGTACCATGCGCAAGAAAAGCCGGTTGTTGAGAGGTGGGAAATGAAGCGCCTCCCCCCACTCGTCGGGCGTGAACAGCGCGTCAATCAGCTGCGTCTCGAGTTGGCCTCGACTGAACGGCAGGCCGTGGCCGAAAGGTGTCCTGTCGGTGCGCGACCAGAGTCCGCGCCGATTGGGCACAACGATCAGCATCCTGCCGTCGGGCTTCAGAACGCGCCACATCTCGCGCAGCAACGGTCCGACGCGTTCGGCCTGCTCGAGACAGTGAACCGCGAGCAAACGATCAATCGAATTGTCGGGCAGCGGCCATTGCGTTTCGCCGACGAGAACGGAGTGGCAATGGCCGGAATGCGGCCAGACGAGCGCGCCTTGGCGCGCCGGCATCAAGCAGGCAAGGCATGCGGCCTCAGTGCGGAAGGTTCCGAGAAATGGAGACGCGAAGCCCGCTCCCGCTATTGCGAAGCCATTGAGGTTCTTCCAGCGTCGACGTATTGCCAGCGCAAGTTCACGCCGCACCAGCTGTCCGAGCGATGTGCGATAGAAATCTCTTAAACTTTTTGCGTCCATCGGCATTGGAAATCTGAGGACCCAACCTCGTCCGATTTTGCCCTGGCGTTCCTGACCGGTCTAGTCGGGCGGATACGGGGAGGGATAAGTTGCAGAGAATATGCTGCGTCGTTTGGTTCCGTTTGACAGCAGCTCAAAGCCCTACCAGACTCCCGGCATGGGAGCCCTCGAAATCGTTCTTTTACCCTGCTTGGCGGATAACTACTGCGTGCTTCTGCATGAGCCAAGCTCAGGCGAGACGGCCGCGATCGACGCGCCGGATGCGACAGCTATCAAGGCGGCGTTGGCGGAGCGCAACTGGCGGCTCAACCACATCTTCGTCACGCATCATCATACCGATCACACAGCCGGCGTCGCCGAGCTGAAGGCCTTTTTTGGCGCGAGCGTAACGGGCCCGGAAGCCGAGGCGGACCGCATTCCGGGCCTTACGCGGGGTGTGACGGCATCGACGCGCTTCGACTTCGCCGGGCACGCCGTCGAAGTCATCGAGACGCCAGGTCATACGTTGGGCCACGTCACGTACTATTTCCCCGACGACGCCTTGGCGTTTACGGGCGACACGCTTTTTTCGCTCGGGTGCGGACGAATCTTCGAAGGCGATCCGCAGATGATGTGGGACTCGGTTTCCAAGATCGCTGCACTCCCGGACGACACGAAGATTTACTGCGGGCACGAATATACGCTCAACAATGCGCGCTTCGCGGTGACGGTCGAACCGGAAAACAAGGCCCTCGAATCGCGCGCTGCCGAGGTCGGAGCGTTGCGCACCGCCGGCAAGCCGACGCTGCCGACAACCATTGACGTAGAAAAGGCAACCAACCCGTTTCTCAGGCCGCAATCGCGTGCGATCCGCGCACGGCTCGGCCTCGAAGGCGCCGCCGACTGGGAGGTTTTCTCGCGCCTTCGGCAGCTGAAAAACAAGGCCTGACAAGCGAGATCTGACACACGAGATAAGGCGGCAGCCATGACGTCCGATCTTTCCGCCGACGACGTGATCGAAATTCTAAATCTGGCGCCACATCCCGAAGGCGGGCACTACCGCGAGACGTTTCGCGACGAGGCCGACACGGGTGAGCGCCAGGCATCGACCGCCATCTATTTTCTTCTGAAGGCCGGCGAGCAGTCGCATTGGCACGCCGTCGACGCCGCCGAAGGCTGGCATCACTATTCCGGCGCGCCCTTGCTGCTCGAAATATCCGCATCCGGAGGTCCGATATTGGCCGTTCGCCTCGGCTCCGATCTTGCGGGTGGTGAGCGGCCGCAGGCCGTCGTTCCAAAGGGTCACTGGCAAAGAGCACGCAGCCTGGGTGCGTGGACGCTTGTCGGCTGCACCGTCGCGCCGGCATTCGCATTTGCAGGGTTCACGCTGGCGGCGGCGGATTTTTCACCTGCCGGTTGATGGCCGATTTGAGCGGCGAGGCTGCAACAGATCAAAGCATTTCGACGGTCATCCACAGTTCGTCCCCAGAGTCGTTTCTAACCTGCGTGTCGCAATGGCCTTCAATCCACGGGTTAATTGTCTCTTTGCTCAACAGCTTGATTGCCGCTTCTTGCTGGCGGCTGGCGACTCGTCAACAGTGCCAGCGAATCAAGTTCCGATTCACGGGGGTTCCAGTCCATGAAACGCGAGTCCTCAGGACCCGTCCTAACCACGGTGTTCGTCGATTACGACAACATCTACCTTTCGCTGAAACGCAAAAACGAAGACGCCGCGAAGCGCTTCGCAAAGGATTGCGGCGTGTGGCTGCAAGGCATTGCGTCAGGCGAACTCATCACGTCGAAGTCCTCGCTCGCGGCGCCTTCGGAACGGCGCATCGTGATGAACCGCTGCTACGGAAATTCGACGCCGCGGCGGAATGCGCACGACAACTCGACGGACATGAACTCGTTCCCCTTCATTCGGCATCACTTCCAACGCTCGGGCTTTGAAGTCATCGACTGCCCGCCGCTGACGCAACAATTGAAGAACTCGGCGGATATCCGCATCGTCATGGATGTCAGCGATATCTTGAACCATCCGACCTTCTTCGACGAATTCATCATCCTGTCCGGCGACGCCGACTTTACGCCCGTGCTGCACCGGCTTCGCGCCCACGCGCGACGCACAGTCGTTTACGCCAACGATCATACGGCGCAGCCCTATACAGCCATCAGTGACGGCGAGATCCGGGAATCGGACCTGCTTACGCTACTAACCACGAGCCGCGCGCTTTCCGGCGAGAGCCCGCGCGAAATCACGGCGCCTGCGCCAGCGATCGACGTCGAAGCCGCACGCAAGGCGGTTTTGTCGGAAGTCATCGGGTTCGTGCGCACCGCGCCGCAAGCCGTTCCGCTCGAGACGCTCGCCGATCGCGCCGTGCGCGTGGTCGGTCGCGACAAGACGGTTGGCACGAACTGGGGCGGATACGGGTCGTTCCGCGATCTCCTGCTCGCCGATCTCCCGGACGACATTCATTTGAGCGATACGGCGCCCTATACCGTCTTCGACGGCAACCGGCATATCTCAGCTACCGGCCTGATTGCACCGCAGCTTGCTGCTCCGACGGCCGAAGGCCGGAGACGCGAATTGCAGGCGGACATTTCGGCAGCGGAAGCGCAGGCCATCGCACGTCCGGCCATTCCTAATATGCAAAAGCCGATGCCTCAGACGGCTGCGTTGCAGCCGATGCAAAGTACCTATCAGCCGCCGGCACCGCAGCAGCAGCGCTACGCGCCGCCGGCGAATACTGCTCCCGTGCCGCCCGCGCCACCGATGCAAAGTGGCCGCGGGACTGAAATGGCACCGACGCAACCGCAACGTCAGTCGCTGCCGCCACAGCGGCCGGCCATGACGCCGCCTCCGCAACAGACCGGCTATCAGCCCGAGCAATCGCGCGAAGCGCCGAGGGCTCCCGTTTCGCAAGCGCCACCGCCTCCGATGACGGCGCCGCCGCGCAACGCCGATCAGGCGACGCAAATTCAGCAATCGATCGCGCGCATTCATGAAGCCTGCCAGGCTCCCGCCTTGGCTCCCGCCGAATATCGCGTGCTATTCGACGTTATGGCGCAAGAAATTACCGCGAATGGGCTCCAAGGCGCACAGACGCTGGTGAACATCACTCAGCGCGCCCGCGAATTCGGCCTCGACATCAAGCGGGACGATCTCCGCTTCATTTACGATGTCATCAGCGAAAGCGATCCGTGGTTCGAGCAAGGCACATCGGCGACGTTGTTCGCCAGCCGCTTCCGCAACTTCGTCGTCGCGCGCTGCCGCAGCCAGGGCTTGAGTCTGTCGGCCGACGAGCTCGATCTGGTCGAGGCTTGGTTCTCGGCGCCGCAACAGCCGTCCTCGTCGCGGGCTGTCGCGTACGGGCGTGCTGCGCCGGCCCCGGCGCCTCAGGTGTCGAAGCCGCTTACCTCGGTGCCGTCGCAGGCAAACGAACAGTGGTGGAGTCTTGAAGAAGGCCGCCAGCGCATCGTCGAACAGCGCGAGGCCGAGCAGAGGGCGTCAGGCAGCTATAACCAGAATCAGGCCGAAGAAGAGTTTCCGCGTATCGTCAGATCGCGGTTCCGGGGCTGAGAGGGAAAGCCGGCGTTGCATCATGCAGCGGCGGAATGAGCGCCCCTGATAACGTCATGGCCGCCCTTTGAGGCGGCCATGCGAGACTGAAACAGAAAGAATTGTTTTGCGACGACGCTCCATAGGCCCGGTCGATCCGGACCTTTGGAGTTCGAGAGAGCTTAGCTCTTAGCCCGCAAGGTACTGTCCGCCGTTGGCGGTCAACGTCGAGCCGGTAATAAAGCCCGCATCGTCGGAAGCGAGAAACGCGACGCAACGTGCGATTTCGTTCGGCTCGCCCAGGCGCCCGACCGGAATTTGCGGAAGAATATTTTTATCGAGCACGTCCTGCGGGATGGCTTTGACCATCTCGGTCGCAATGTAGCCCGGGCAAATCGCGTTGACAGTAATGCCGGCGCGCGCGCCTTCCTGCGCCAGAGCCTTCGTGAAGCCGATGTCGCCGGCCTTCGAGGCGGAATAGTTCACCTGGCCCATCTGGCCCTTCTGGCCGTTGATCGACGAGATGTTGATGACGCGGCCGAACTTGCGCGCGCGCATGCTTTCCCAAACCTGGCGGGTGACGTTGAAAAGGCCGTTGAGGTTCGTGCCGATGACTTCGTCCCACTGCTGCTTCGTCATTTTGTGGAACATGCCGTCGCGCGTGATGCCGGCGTTATTGACGAGGATGTCGATGGGGCCGAGATCCTTGACGATCTGCTGAACCGCTTTTTCGGCAGCATCGTAGTTCCCGACGTCGAACTTATAAACGGGAATGCCCGTCTCGATCTGGAAGGCTTGAGCGGCCGCATCGTTTCCGGCGTAGCTCGCAGCGACCCGATAGCCGCTGTTTTTCAAAGCAATCGATATCGCGTGGCCAATGCCGCGCGTGCCACCGGTTACGAGGGCGACCCGTGCCATAGTATTATCTCCTTGGATTTTTTTGTTTGGGTGCGTGAGGGGAAGTAACGCGCAGCCGTCGTTTCCAATTCGGCTGCGCGCGGAACGTTTCTCTATTTAGTCGCGAGCGACGCACATGGCGACACCCATGCCGCCGCCGATGCACAGCGTGGCCAAGCCTTTCTTGGCGTCGCGACGCTGCATTTCGAACAGAAGCGTGTTGAGGATGCGGGCTCCGGAGGCTCCGATCGGGTGGCCGATCGCGATCGCTCCGCCGTTGACGTTGACCTTATCGGTATCCCAGCCGAGGCCCTTGTTTACGGCTAGCGCCTGCGCAGCGAAGGCTTCGTTGGCCTCGATGAGATCGAGATCGTTGAGCGACCAGCCGGCCTTCTCAAGCGCCTTCTTCGAAGCCGAGATAGGACCCGTGCCCATGATCGAGGGATCGACACCGGTGGTTGCCCACGACACGATGCGCGCGAGAGGCTTGATGCCGCGCTTCTTGGCTTCTTCCGCCGTCATCAACACGACGACTGCCGCGCCATCGTTGATGCCCGAGGCGTTAGCGGCCGTCACCGAACCCTCTTTCGGATCGAAGGCGGGACGCAGCTTCGAAATGCCTTCGAGAGTTACGCCGTCCTTGATGTACTCGTCCTGATCGACGATCGTATCGCCCTTCTTGCCCTTGATCGTGACGGGCGCGATTTCGTCCTTGAACTTGCCGGCCTTCCTCGCGGCCTCTGCCTTGTTTTGCGAGGCGACGGCGAACTTATCCTGCTCTTCGCGCGTGATCTGCCACTGGCGAGCGACGTTTTCGGCTGTCGTGCCCATATGATAATTATTGAAGGCGTCCCACAGACCGTCCGTCACCATCGTATCGGTGAATTTGACGTCGCCCATTTTGGTGCCGTCGCGCATATGGGCGGCATGGGTCGACCGGCTCATGCTTTCCTGGCCGCCGGCAACGACGATCGTCGCATCGCCGGATTTGATCTGCTGCATACCGAGAGCGACCGCACGCAGGCCCGAGCCGCAAATCTGATTGACGCTCCATGCGGGTGCATCGACCGGAATTCCGGCTCCGACCGAAGCTTGCCGCGCCGGGCCCTGTCCCTGGGCCGCCGTCAGAACCTGGCCGAGAATGACTTCGGAAACGTCACCAGGCTGAACATTGGCGCGTTGTAGAGCCGCCTTGATCGCAATTTCGCCAAGCTTGGAAGCCGGCAACGACGCAAGCGAGCCGTTAAACGAGCCGACGGGTGTACGTGCAGCACTCGCGATGACAATCGTCGAAGAATCCTGGCTCATCGGGGCCCCTCCCTGGGCACTGTTCTTTGATATTTATCGGGTGCCACAGGGCAGCGCCGAACGGATGCGGCGTCAACTATGGGGCGAAAACACTTTGCAGTGCGCGTCTATTTTCAGCAATTGCGACCTGTTGGCTAGACTGCCCAGTCGAGCTGGTTCGATCCCGCCCAAAAGAGTGACAGAAACGGCTGGCGGGCAAGCCTCTCGGTGTGGTACGCTGCCGCAGTGCAGCAACAGGCGCCCGTGCGGCCGTTGAGAGTAGAGAACGCGAACGCGATGTTGAGCAATCCCGAACCACAAGCCCAGGCTCCGAAACGCGAAGCCGTCGTAATCAAGAAGTACGCGAACCGGCGTCTCTATAATACCGAGACGAGCACCTACGTCACGCTGGAAGATCTTGCGAAGATGGTGCGCGGCGATCGTGACTTCGTTGTCTACGATGCCAAGAACGGCGACGACCTCACCCACGCGGTGTTGACACAGATCATCGTCGAGCAGGAAAGCCGCGAGGGCGGGCAAGCGCTGTTGCCGATTCCGTTCTTACGCCAGCTCATTCGTTTCTATGACGACAGCATCGCGCGCATGGTGCCGAGCTACCTGCAGTTCAGCCTCGAGCATCTGGCGAAGGAGCAGGTTCGTTTTCGCGAACAGTTCGCTTCGGCTTTTTCAAACCCCGCCGCTGCCTTCGAATTTTACCAGCAGCAGGCGCGGCAGAACATGGCGATGTTCGAGCAGGCGATGTCGATGTGGGCATCTTTCGGCGCAGCCGCCGGTGGACCTAAACCGGGAAAGCCGGGTGAGCCGCAGCAACCGCAAGCACCGGGCGCTGCCGCAACAGGCGACCGCGACGAGTTGAGCGAACTCAAGTCGCAACTCTCCGCCATGCAGCAGAAGATCGAGAAGCTGTCGCAGTCGCGGCCCTAGAGCTTGCCGCGCATAAGTCGCTGATAGGATCAAATCCGTCTGATCGCCTTACGTCTTGGCGCGATAGTCCGCGGCGTCGATCGGCATGCCGTAGTAGAAACCCTGCATGTAGGTAATGCCGGCATCGGTCAGATGTTTGACCGACCGCTCGTCGCCGACCCATTCAGCGACGGTCTCCATGCCGAAGGTGCGGGCGAGATCAATCATCGTCTTGATGAAAATCTGATCGCTGGTGTCGTTGGCGAGATTCTTCACGAAAATGCCGTCGATTTTGATGATGTCGACGTTCAGCAGCTTCAAATTCTTGAATGACGTATAACCCGCGCCGAAATCATCGATCGCAACGCGGCAACCGAATTCCTTCAGGGTGTCGACGAAGTTTATCGACTGGTCGATATCCTCGATGGCGGCAGTTTCGGTAATCTCGACGACGAGCCTGCTCAGAATATCTCGTCGCCCATCGGTAAGACGGCGGAGTGCTGCGATCCATTCCTGATCCGAACACGTCAGTCCGGAGACGTTGAGCGACAGCACAAGCTCCCGATGTTTCTTCAAGAGCTCGATCGTCAGCTCAAGCGTCCTGCGATCAATCAGACGCGAAAGGCCGAGCTGCTCGGCGATCGGCACGAATTCTCCAGCCGAGACGAGCTGGCCGTCAGGCTTCTCCATGCGCAGCAGGCATTCGTAGATTTCGGCCTTTCCCGTCTTGGCGGCGACCATCGGTTGCAGCACGAGGCGCAGACGGTTGTCGTCGAGGGCCTTGATGACACTGTCCGCGATCATTCTGTTGCGCACGCGTGAGGTGTCGCCCGCGGCGGCCGGCTCATAGAGGACGAAGCAATCGATACGTTTTGCTCGTGCCGCATCTAGCGCACGAAGACCGAAGTTCACGGCGTCCTGGACCGTACTCGCCTGATCCGGAAGCACGACGCCGCCGAGCGAGATTGTCGCCGACAATTGGCTCGAAGACGTTTTGATCGTCTCATCGCGGACGACCTTCAAGAAGCGCTCGGCCGCAGTGCGGGCTGCGCCTGGGCCGCAATCCATCATGATGATGCCGAACTTGTTCGAAGAATAGCGGCCGAAGACGTCGCCGCCGCGCAGCTTCGCGCGAATCCGGCGCGCGACCTCGGCAATCACTTCGTCGCCACCCTCGCTGCCGAATGTGTCGTTGATGACCGCGAGGTTATTCACCGACAGCATCAGAAAGGCGCACGACTGATGATCGCGCTCGATGCGCCCCAACACGGTCGCCAATGCTTCCGTCAAACGGATGCGATTGAGCTGGCCCGTCAGCTCGTCGAAATCGTTGCGCAAAAGAAGGCGTTGCTGCTCGAGGTATTGCTCGTGCACGATGCGGACGACGCCGCGGGCAAGCGTCGGATGACCGTCGGCTCCCGGCCACCAGCGGCCATGATCCTCGACGCGAATTGTTTTCTGGCTTCGTGGGCCGCCTGGATTGAGGCGATATTGAACGCGGTACGCGACGCCTCGCACGCGATTGGCGCCTACGCTACGGGAAAACGCTTCCAATCTGTCGTTCAGGTTTTCGGGCGCAACCAAGGTGTGGTAGCCGGCGCCGGTTGAAATTTTGCTGAGGTCGCTGACGCCTAGAACAGCCGCGGCGTTGCTCTCCCAGTCGATGCGGCCGGTCACAAGGTCCCAGACGTAAGCCGTTTCTTCGATGGACGAGAGAATGCCAATCAGGTCGAGGCCGTCGGTTTCGGTCAACGGGTCGCGATCACGGCCGGCCTCCTGTTCGGCGCCAACCCCGTCATCTCCCTCGTGCCCTTGTCCTTGGACGTTGGTCGGGGAAACCACTTTTTCAAAAACCTCGAACTACATCAAAGCTCCCGCAGCGAGCGCTTCGGGGCCAATGTCAGGTCATTTATGCGTCGAAGCACAATGCTAGCGCGGATTTATTAACGGCGCTTAAATAATTGCATCTAAATGGGCCGGTTAGCGCACGGCCCTAAAGCATGCGCCACCCGGTTACTGATCAGCGCCGATGTTGAGATCGCGGCGAGCAACACGAATGCCGATCGTATAGCCACCGATAACGTCGATCAGTGTCGCAATCAAAATCAGAAAGAAGACCGATGTCGCGGCCTGCGGAACCGTCAGAAATTCGGCGCCGACCGCCATGAATACAATCATCGACAAGGCATGGTCGATCAGAGTGGATGTCGTCGTGAAGGTCGATTTGACGATTTCGATGAAGAGCAGAACCAGCGTGACGAGGAGGATGAAATCGCCCCATGTGAACTTCCACTCGCCGCCGCTCAGTAGGTGAACCTGGAAGATCTGCTTGTCGAGTGCGCCCTCACCCAAAGTCAGCACGATCGCGTTGTAGAGGACGAAGGCGAGGACCAAGAGCGGGATGGCTCTAATCGACATGAGGCTCTCCTGACATTTGGCCCGGCCGGGCTTGCCCGGCTTTTTGGCATGCGCGACCCGATTTGCCAAGCAACGCACCGTGGGCAAAAAGCAACAAGGCCGGTACCGACGGCACCAGCCTAGCCTGCTTTATGGCAATCGTACGTGCGTGCTTATTCGTCGGAGGCGGGCGGCAGAATCTGGCGGCCGCGGTACTTGCCCGACTTCAGGTCGATGTGGTGCGGCCGGCGGCGTTCGCCGCTGTCCTTGTCTTCGACGTAGGCCGGAGCCTTGAGTGCGTCGTGGGAACGGCGCTGGCCCCGCTTCATCGGGGACGTTTTACTGCGCGGAACTGCCATCGTCTTGCTCCAAATTTTGGCCCGCGCCAATTGCTGGGGGGCCGCCGAACATGCGGCGGAAACGCCGAACGCTATATTGATTGCTGATCGGACTGGCAACGCCGCATTTGAGCGCGCTCAGAGCCTAGGGCGCGGCTTATACGCAAAATAGCCGCAAAACGCCAGTCCCCATATATCGGTCCCCAAAACAGGCGCGCGAGCGGCTCAGACCGGCTAAAATCGGCCTCTTGGCAGCACGCAGGCGGTTTGGCTCGATGGCGCCAGCCGCATCCTGAATTGCACCACTCGAGCCAGGCGCTGCATGCCACGGCTCGGCCTAGCGGGATTGCGCGTGATGGGGTTGGGAAGCGCGACCGCCAGCCGCGAGGCTTCTCCAGGGCTCAGGTTTTTGGCCGACTTGTGGTAGTGGTATTGGGTGGCCGCTTCGATGCCGAAAATGCCAGGTCCCCACTCGGCGATGTTGAGATAGACCTCCATTATCCGCCGCTTGGGCCAGACAAGCTCCATGAAGAACGTCAACGGCAATTCGATCGCTTTGCGCAGATAGCTTTTGGATGGCCAGAGAAACAAGTTCTTCACGACCTGCATCGAGATCGTGCTGGCGCCGCGCAGCGTGCCCCGGCCGGTCTCTGAGAGGACCTTCTCAAGAGCTCTGAAATCGACGCCATCGTGCTCGCAGAAGCGGCCGTCTTCACTCATGATCACGGCGCGAACGATGTTCGGCGATATCTTCTCGATCGGCACCCAAGTTTGCGCGACGCCTTCGCCGAAGATCCAGTGCTGGAGCATGAGTTCCGAAGCGGGCGGATTGACGAAGCGGTAGACGACGATCAAGAGCAGGACGATTGCGAGCCATATGGCGGCGACGCGGGCCACAATCCGGCCGATGCGTCGCGCGAGGGAGCGGTAATCGTAGCTCGGCTCGAACTGATGCTCCGCGCTCGATGCGACGAGGCCCGGGCGCGCCGAATGGTCGATGGCGAGGCGTTCGAATGCCGGAGGCGGAGCCAGCGAAGGCATCGACAGAGTCGGCGTGCGCGGTACATGGCTCCCAAGGTTCGGCGGGGCCGGCGTTTCGACCATCGGCGTTTCGACCGCTGTCAACGAGCGGGCGGACGCCTCGGCGTCGATCTCCGACAGCAGAGCGTCGACCGCGCGCGCAGCCGGCGTGAAGGCGGGGCCCGAGTGCAGGAACACGCGCGCCGGTAACGGTTGCGGCGGTGCGGATGGCTCCTGCTCGGGCGCCTGAGGTTCTACAGGACGCAAAAAAAGTTTCGGCAGCAGGGGCAAAGGCGGCGCAATTTCCCGCGGCTCGGCCTGAAAAGCCGGAACGTCCGCGTGAGCAATATCGTCCGCGAACGAATCGGCAGCGGCGACGGCGAGCGGTGCGCCCCACTCTCTCGAAGCTACGGCCGCGCCATCCGCCGCAGGCTGCGCCGAGGCCTGCTGCCGCGCCGGCGCGGTTAAGGGTGGCGCGGCAGTTGGCTGTGGTGTTTCGTCTGACCGATCCATGCTTTGCTTATGCCGATTGCAGTGCCATACCGCGTCGGCCGGTAACACCGAACAGTGGCCATGTTGAGTGCCTGTTAGGCCATACGAGGAAGGTAAGGGGTAGTGTCACAATTTCTTGCCCAGCTTGGCAATGCCGCAACGGTTGTCGAAGGTTTTCTAACGGATATCCTTGCCGAACAGGAAGCCGCCGGCACGCCGCCGAGGCTGACAGAGGCCTTACGCCATGCGGTTCTGGCCGGCGGCAAGAGATTTCGGCCGTTTCTGGTTTTCCACAGCGCCGAGCTTTTTGGCATCACTCAGGAGGCAGCCCTTCCCGCTGCTGCGGCGCTCGAATGCATCCATTGCTACTCGCTGGTGCATGACGACCTCCCCGCAATGGACAACGATGAGTTGCGCCGGGGGCGACCGACGGTTTGGAAAGCCTATGACGAGTGGACGGCGATCCTCGTCGGCGACGCGCTGCAGGCGTTAGCGTTCGAGCTTACCAGCGACGCGCGACGCCACGAGGATCCGGCCGTTCGCGCCGGGCTCGTCCATGCGCTGGCGGTGGCTTCGGGGCCGATCGGGATGGTCGGCGGTCAGATGCTCGATCTCGAAGCTGGCAAGCTCCCCGCACAACCCATCCCGACGATCGCGGATGTGACTCGCCTGCAATCCATGAAAACGGGGCGCCTGATTACAGCGGCTTGCGAGATGGGGGCTATTCTCGGCCGCGCCGGGCCGGAAGAAACCGCGTCCCTCAAATCGTACGGCGAGCACTTGGGTTCGGCATTTCAGATCAGCGACGATCTGCTCGACGCCGAAGGTTCGACCGCCGACGTCGGTAAAGCAACCGGCAAGGATGCTGCGGCGGGCAAAGCGACGCTTGTCGGATTGCTTGGCATCGAAGCAGCGCGCGATCACCTCGATCGATCGATCAATTCGGCGATCGCTGCATTGAGTTCGTTTGGCGCCAAAGCCGAACCCCTCGCTGAAGCCGCACGACATATGGGTCGACGCGGCAGTTAACGAGAGATCCGGCTTTAGCTTTGTCTGTCGGAAAATCAGAAATGGTAGTTCAGGCCGACGCGAACCGTCTGAACGTCATTATTGATGCGTGCTTCGTTGCCAGAAGAGTCGTGCAACGTGCTGTCACCGAAGCCCATATAGAGATACTCGGCCTTGGCGCTCCAATTTCTCGAAAAGGCCCATTCAAGACCGCCGCCGACCGCATATCCCGTCTTGGTATCGGAATCGCGAAACGTATCGCCTGAGAGATTCAGCTTGTTATCGAAGTCAGCGAACGCGACGCCGCCCGTTCCATACAAAAGCCACGGGCCATTGGTGATGCCGACGCGGCCACGAACAGTTGAAAACCAATTCATATCGGTCCGAGCAAAGTCTCCCAACCCGTCGGATGCCCTGCCGCTGATATCGGCACCCTGGAAGTCGCCTTCGACGCCGAATACGAACCGGTCGCGCTGCCAGTTGTAGCCAAGCTGGCCACCGCCAAACGCGCCATCCGGTTCTGTCACTCCGGAATTGGACCAGCCGTAGCCGCCGTTGATACCGATATATGCACCATCCCAGATAGCCGGCTGATAAGCTTGGACGGGCTCCGGCGGCGGCGGATTATAGGGTTTGTAGGGCCCGAGGTCGGCCGCCCATGCGGAACTTCCCGCCGTCAGCAGGAACAGCGCGCCGCCAAACAAAACGGATTTAGCCTGTTGTGATTTCATTTGTGATCCCCGTCGGTTTTGGCCCTCGGCCGTGTGCGGTCAGGAACGCACTAAACCGAATTAGGGTTCCAATTCCGACGCTGAAGTGCGCTGAGCGGGACGCTGATATGCGCGAAAAATTTGCACGCAACTGAGCATTTCCGAGAAAGCCCGGAAACAGGATTTATCACTGAGCGGATGATTAGGCGCGGACGGGAACGCGTCCCTTTTCCGCAGCAAATGCCTCTTTTCGAGCCATCCGGCGGTCGCGAAGTTTGAGCAGCGGCAGGACCCAGTGCGCGATGCGGATTTCGCGCCGCGATTTTTCCGGATCGACGAGATGCGTCGTCGGCAGGCTTTGCGTGAACGACTGTTCCATCAGCGTGCCGATTGGAAATTCGAGCTCGTCCTGCATCTTGATCATGCGTGCATAGAGGTCGGAGAGCGGCGTCATCAGCCGGCCGAAGCCGTTACGCGCCTGCGCCCAGCCCACGACGTAAAGGCCGCGAACGCCGGCGGGGAAGGCGCCGCCATAAACCTGCACGACGTCGTTTCTGATTTTGACCAAGCCGTCCGGCAAAAACGGCAGAGAGGCGTGAAACCCGGTTGCGGCAACGATAAGATCATAGGTGCCGGTCGAGCCGTCAACAAACGTCACGGTCTTTCCGTCGACGTTATCGATGCCGGGTCGCGGTTTGACGCGCCCGAGACGGATCGCGCTCAATAGATCGGTTCCGAAGGCCGGGTGGCGCTCGAACAATTTGTGGTTCGGTCGCGGCAAGCCATAGCGGCGATAATCGCCGATGCTCAATCGTACGATCGATTTGAGGATCGCGCGCTGCATGAAGATCGGCAGACCCCAGATCGGAATATCGGTCAGCGGCCGGCCGAGAAACGTCTTCGGCAGGTACCAGTAGCCGGACTTGAGGCTGATGTCGCAGCTTCGGCCAAAGCGTCCGGAATCGCATGCCATGTCGACACCGGAATTGCCGCCACCGATTACGAGCACGCGTTTGTCCGCGAGCTGCGAAGGCTCGCGATAGTCTTTCGAATGCAGCATCTGGCCGCCGAACGTACCGCGAAATTCGGGGTAGCGCCGGTCCCAATGATGGCCGTTGCAGACGACGACGCCTTTGTATGTCCGCTCTTCGCCATCGGCGAATTTGACAGTCCAGCGATCGCTATCGTCCGGCGCCGCGGATGAAACATTCTTGTTGAATTCGCAATGGCTGAGAAGTCCGCGCTCCTCCGCAAAGGCCGTGAGGTAAGCGAGCATCTGATCGGCCGAGGGAAAATCGGGGAAGTCGGCAGGCATTGGATAGTCGGCGTATTCGGTCGCCTTTTTCGACGACACGATATGCGCCGAGCGATAGACGCCGTGCAGCCAGTTGCCGCCGACGCCGGAAGCCATATCGACAATATCAAAAGGGATGCCGCGGCGTTTCAATGCCGCTCCCATCGCGAGGCCGACCGGGCCGGCGCCAATGACGAGATGGCGTTCGGACGTGCTGCTTCTATCGCTCATTCGAGAGGACATCCTTCGTCGTGGTCGACCGTTACGCACCCTCTAGCAAACCTGCGCAGCCTCATACGGGTCCATCTTCGGAAGTGGTAATCGGCGCCTTGAATTACCGCATGGTTCGGCGCCACGCGAGCGCACGATCGTCGCAAAATCGGGCCACGACTTCGTTAACGCCAGTTAACCGTCAGAATTGTAAACAAAAATTCGTACTTTGGCCGGCACTCGCCGCTACTCAGCCGCGTGGCCTTCCGCCATCGCCGGGCCGGTGAAGCGCCGGGCGATGTAGTCCTCGACGATGGTTTTGAACTCCGCGGCGATGTTGGGTCCACGCAGCGTCATGGCTTTCTTGCCGTCGATGAAGACAGGAGCTGCCGGCTGCTCGCCGGTGCCCGGCAGCGAAATCCCGACGTCGGCGTGCTTGCTTTCGCCGGGGCCGTTCACGATGCAGCCCATAACCGCGAAGTTCAGCGTCTCGACACCTGGATACTGTGTCTTCCAATCCGGCATGCGGTCACGGATCATATTCTGGATGTCGCGGGCAAGTTCCTGAAAGACGGTCGAGGTCGTGCGGCCGCAACCGGGGCAAGCCGCGACGACTGGGACGAACGATCTCAATCCCATCGTTTGAAGCAGCTCTTGAGCGGTGCGCACTTCCTGCGTGCGGTCGCCGCCGGGCTCGGGCGTCAACGAAAAGCGAATCGTATCGCCGATGCCATTCTGCAGCAGAATACCGATCGCCGCCGACGAAGCGACGATGCCCTTCGAGCCCATGCCCGCTTCGGTCAATCCCAGATGCAGCGCATAGCGGCTTCGTTCGGCGAGCATGTGATAGACGGCGATCAAATCCTGCACGGCCGAGACTTTGCCGGAGACGATGATGCGGTCGGAGCCGAGGCCCATTTCCTCAGCGCGTTCGGCGGAAAGCAACGCCGATTGCACCATGGCTTCGTGCATGACCGCGCGCGCCGGCTTCGGCGTCGGCGACTTGGCGTTCTCGTCCATCAGGTGAGTCAAAAGCTCGGCGTCGAGCGAGCCCCAGTTGACGCCAATGCGCACCGGCTTGCCGTGACGGATCGCCGTTTCGATGATGGCACCGAATTGGCGATCCTTCTTGTCCTTGAAACCGACGTTGCCGGGATTGATGCGATACTTATCGAGCGCTTCGGCGCAGTCCGGATTGTCGCCGAGCAGCTTGTGGCCGATGTAGTGGAAATCGCCGATCAGCGGGACAGTGACGCCGCGCTTTCTGAGCTGGTCGCGAATGTGGGGTACGGCTTTGGCCGCCTCGTCTCGATCGACGGTGATGCGAACCAGCTCCGATCCGGCACGGGCGAGATCGGCGACCTGTTTGACGGTCGAAGCGATATCGGCAGTGTCGGTGTTGGTCATCGACTGGACCACGACCGGGGCGCCGCCGCCGACCGCAACGCCGCCGACACTGACCGCAATCGTTTTATGACGCGGTTTCATCGTGAAACTGTCGCTAAGCGACATCGGAAGACCCCATAAAGCCTCGCTGGCGACGTTCTAGCCTTGTCTGCGGCTTCCCGCCAGAAGCGATATGGCCGCGATTGTGCACATCGCTATGACGATGCTGGGGCCGCCGGGCAGATCGCTCGATAATGACAGCCAAAATCCGAAAATCGTGCTGACAACGGCAATTATTGCGGCGAGGACGGCCATGCGCTCGGGCGTGCCCGACAGCGGGCGAGCCGCCACTGCCGGTACGACCAAAAAGGCCATAACGAGCAAAACCCCGACGATCTTCATGGCGACCGCAATGACGACGGCGAGCAGGAGGTCAAAGGCGGCGCGCGGCAGCCTGGGATCGACCCCCTCCGCAGTCGCCAAATCCTCATGCAACGACAGCCGGACGAGCGGTTTCCAGAGATAGAGGACGGCGGCAAGAACCAACGCTCCGCCTCCGTACACCCAAATAAGGTCGCTCCGCGTTACGGCGAACACGTCGCCGAAGAGATAGCTCATCAGATCGATGCCGGGGCCTTTGGCGAGCGCGATCGCGACGATGCCGAGCGCCAGTGTCGCGTGGTGCGTCAAGCCGAGAGCGGAATCGAGCGGCACCAATTTCTGGCGACCGAGCAGCGTCAAGACACCAGCCGCCGCAATCGCCGCGATGACGACAGCGAGTGTTAGGTCGATCCTCAACGCGAGGCCGAGCGCGACGCCGAGAAGGCCCGCTTGGGCCAGCGTCTCGCCGACGTAGGACATGCGCCGCCAGACGACGATGCAGCCGAGCGGCGCCGCGATCACCGCGAGGCCTACGGCTGCCAAAAATGCGCGCCAGACGAACGGATCGGGCCAGTCGAGCACTCAGGAGCCTCGCCCTGGAGAACTGGCCTCGCCGAGGGGTTTCGTCTCGCCCGTCAGATCATGCGCGTGGTCGTGATGATGGCGGTAGACACCCAACGCTGAAGCGCCTTGCGGCCCGAAGATGCGGGCGTATTCGGCGTGCTGCGAAACGTGCTCGGGCTTGCCCGAACAGCAGACGTGGCCGTTCAAACATATTACCCGATCGCTCTTCGCCATCACGACGTGAAGGTCGTGCGACACGAGCAAAATTCCGAGGTGATGCTTGTCGCGCAATCGTCCGACTAACTCATAGAAATCAGCCTCGCCGGCGAAATCAACGCCCCGTGCCGGTTCATCAAGGATCAGCAGATTAGGCCGACGCAGCAGCGCGCGTGCGATCAACACCCGTTGCGTCTCGCCGCCGGAGAGTTTTGAAAGTTGCTGATGCTCGGTCCTGAGCGCGCCGACTTCTTCCAGCGCGCTTTTGACTTCGGTTTTGGAGGCGGAGCCGCCGAGAGCCAGAAAACCCTGAACCGTCATCGGAATGGTCGGATCGACCTCGAAGCGTTGCGGCACATAACCGATGCGCGTCGAGGCCGGACGAGTAATCAATCCTCGGTCCGGCTTTTCGATGCCGAGAACCAGCCTCACGAGCGTCGTCTTGCCGGCACCGTTCGGACCAATGAGCGTGACGATCTCGCCACGCCGAACGTCGAGATCAACGCCGGCAATGACGTCGCGATCGCCGTGTCTGAGCCATAGATCACGCGCCGAGATCAGGGCATCGCCAGCCGGCTGCGTCTCGCGATCGTGGCTGTGATTGTCTCCGCAGCTGCATGCCGTTTGCGGCGACGCAAGTCCACTCGGTTGGGGGAAAGACAAAAGGACGTCTCCAGTCGGCCTTGTCGCCGAGCTCAAACTTTGCGCTTGGTCGCGCATTCGTGGCACG
>DATBRP010000220.1:0-3249 GCA_036560245.1 Hyphomicrobium sp. | reverse complement strand
CTTCACGGCCTTCGGCATGACCAAACGCGCCGGCCGCTCGGTTTCGAACGATCCGGGCCTGCAGGCCGTTCTGCAATCGTCGGCCGACAGCATCTGCCTGGTCGCAAAATCCTCGGACTACCAGGTGCGCGTCGCGCTCGGCATCTCGAACGAGGAAAATCTCGAATCCGTCGATCAGTCGGTGCGCGCCGTCGTCGAGACGCAGCGCGAGGCAATGATCGACTGCGAACACTTTTTCGACGGCTACAAGAGCAACCGCGACTATGCTCTCGCCGTCGCCAAGACCGCATTCAATGCCGGGGCGCGCTGGGTTGTGCTCTGCGATACCAACGGCGGAACGCTGCCGCATGAAGTCGAGCGCATCGTCGCCGATGTCGCCAAGCATGTGCCAGGCGCGAACCTTGGAATTCATACCCACAACGACACCGAGAACGCCGTCGCCAATACGCTGATGGCGGTGCGCGCCGGTTGCCGCCAGATCCAGGGAACGCTGAACGGTCTCGGCGAGCGCTGCGGCAACGCCAACCTCACGTCGATCATCCCGACGCTGCTGCTGAAAAGCGAGTTCGCGGATGCGTTCGCGACCGGCGTTACGCCCGACAAGCTGCGCTCGCTGACGCACGCCAGCCGTGTTCTCGATGAGGTCCTGAACGAAGCGCCGGATCGGCACGCGCCGTATGTCGGCGAAAGCGCATTTGCGACGAAGGCCGGGATTCACGCTTCGGCATTGATCAAAGAACCGGAAACCTACGAGCACGTGCCGCCCGAAAGCGTCGGCAACGAGCGCCGCATTCTGGTATCGAAGCAGGGCGGGCGTTCGTCGTTGACGACGGCGCTCGAACGCCTCGGCCTGCCGGCTGACAAGGACGACAGCCGCGTCCAGGCGTTGCTCGACGAAATCAAACTGCGCGAAGATCAAGGCTATTCTTATGAAGCCGCCGAGGCTTCGTTCGAGCTTCTGGCTCGCCGCACGCTCGCCAGCGTGCCGCGCTTCTTTTCGGTCGATTCATTTCGCGTAACGGTCGAGCGGCAACGTCCTGTGAATGGCAACGGCACGCTTTCGCAAGCCGTCGTCAGCGTATCGATCGCAGGGCAAAGCGAGCCGCTGGTTTCGGTCGGCGAAGGCAACGGTCCGGTCAACGCGCTCGACAAGGCGTTGCGCAGCGATCTCGGCCGCTATCAGAAGCACATCGAGAACGTCGAGCTTGTCGACTACAAGGTCCGCATCCTGACGCAAACGCACAACGGCGGCACCGACGCGGTGACGCGCGTTCTCGTCGAAAGCCACGATACCGAGACGGGCAATCGCTGGACGACAGTCGGCGTCTCGTCGAACATCATCGACGCGAGCTTTGAAGCGCTCCTCGACAGCATTAACTATAAGCTCCTGAAAGACGACGCGCGGGCCGGCTGACGGCGCGCCTCTTCTTGTTTGGCATTGCCGACACTCCTTCGTCGCGCCGGCCGGCAATGCCGTGCGATTGAATTGTCATCCCGGGCGAGCCACCTTGCGAGACCCGGGACCCAGAGATTGTGCATTCTGGGTCCCGGCTCTCCGCTACGCTTCGGCCGGGATGACAAGAAAACCGGAATCGTGATGCGAGGGTGAACGAGAGTGCGTACCACTTAGTGCACCGCTTCCCACGCCGTCATCCCGGCGCAGAGCCCGCCCTGGGATCTGTCCAAGTCCGCAGTGTGGCGCGAAACAGAACCTTGGACGGGTGCCCGCCTTCGCAGGCATGACGATAGCGAGTGCGCCCACGCTTCGCCTCTTTAACGTCATGGCCGGGCTTGACCCGGCCATCCGGGGCGCACCTTCGGACATCTCAACCCCGCGCTCCGGATGACACGTGCGCGCACAGTCCGCGGTCGTGACCTATCCCGCTTCCTAAGCCCGCGATCAGCCGCTATAGCTGCAACTCATTCGACCTCGGGAAATCCTCATGAAGTTGCTCTTCTTCGCATCCGCTGGCGGCGGCATCGGCGCCGGTCTTCGATATCTTGTCGGCAGAGCGTTCATGCAGGCCGGTTTTGTCGAATTTCCCTGGGCGACACTGACGATCAACGTCTCGGGATCGTTCCTGATGGGTGTCCTGATCGAGGTGCTGGCGCTTCGCTACAACGCGTCGAGCGATCTCAGAACCTTCCTCGCAACCGGCATCCTCGGAGGCTACACAACGTTCTCCTCCTTTTCGCTCGAATTCGCGACGCTCTACCAACGAGGCGACATGACTGCAGCATTCGGATACGTTTTGGCGTCCGTCGTCTTGAGCCTTCTGGCGGTTTTCGCAGGGCTTTGGATTTCGCGCGGGATGCTCGCATGACCACCACCTCGGCCAAGGTCGAAACGCTGCGCGTCTCAGACGGCGAAGCCGACATGCGTCTCGACCGCTGGTTTCGCGTGCATTTCCCGGAGGTCGGCTACACGTACCTCCAGAAACTTTTGCGTTCTGGCCAGATCCGCATCGATTCCAAGCGCGCCCAAGCCAATGATCGTTTGAGCTCTGGGTCGGAAATCCGGGTTCCCGCCATCGTGCGCCAGCCCAAGAAATCGGGCACCGGTTTGAAGGCGCCGCTCGGTGTTTCGAAAGGCGACCGCGACGCCATCGAAAAGATGATCATCTACGAAGACGAGCAAGTTCTCGTCCTCAACAAACCGTTTGGCCTGGCGGTGCAGGGCGGCACCGGAACGAAGAAACACATCGACGGCATGCTCGAAGGCATGAGCGACCGCTTCGGCGGCGAACGCCCGCGCCTCGTGCATCGTCTCGATCGCGACACGACCGGCGTGCTGTTGGTCGCCAAGACGCGCGAAGCAGCCTCCAGGCTCGGCCGCACCTTTCAAACGCGCTCGGCGGCGAAGACCTATTGGGCACTCGTCAAAGGCGTTCCGAAGCCGCCGCAGGGTAAGGTCGAAGCGGCCCTGGTCAAGGCTTCCGGTCCGGACGGCGATAAGGTGCGCAAGGCTCTCCCGGGAGAGCAGGAGCGCGCCATGCACGCGACGACGCATTATTCCGTCATCGACCGGGTCGCACATAAAGCCGCGTGGGTGTCGCTGAAGCCGGTGACCGGCCGCCAGCATCAGCTTCGCGCCCATATGCATCTCATCGGCAATCCGATCGTCGGCGACAATAAGTACGAAGGCGACGTGAACATGCCGGCCGAGAACATCGAAAAGAAGCTGCATCTGCATGCGCGGCGTCTCGTCATTCCGCATCCGAAGACGGGCCGGCCGATCGACGTGACGGC
>DATBRP010000219.1:0-3144 GCA_036560245.1 Hyphomicrobium sp. | reverse complement strand
TTAAAGGCATTCCGGTTCGAAATGGGCGTCGAAGGCGGTCCACTCAAACAAACATCGTTTACTCCCCCGCTCGCTCCCGACAAGCTGAGCGAGGCGTTCGAGCATTCGATCACTTGGGAAGACGATCTCTGGCGCGCCGATCCCGTCGACGTGCCGGAAATTCACGCCAAGGCGCGCCAGAAATTCAACGATCTGCTGACGACGGTTACATCGGGCCGCGGCTACCATACGCCGGAACGCATTCTGCTCTTTCATGGCCAATCGGGCGCCGGCAAAACCCACCTTCTGAGAGCGCTGAGAACCGACTCGCATCGTACCGGGCAAAGCTACTTCGGCTATGCCCAGATGACGCCCGACGTTCAGAACTATGCCGACTTCTATCTGCGCCGCCTCGTACACTCGCTCGAGAAGCCCTACGACCCCGACCGCTTTGGCGAGTCCGCGTTATCGCGCCTGACCAACCGGATGGTGCTCGATTCCGAGGTCATCTCATCCGAAGATCTCGACAAACTTCGTGACGCAACGCTCGACGACAAGCAACTGGCGCGCCTGATCCTGCGCCTCGCTGACCAGATTGTCGCCTGCGACAAGTTCCAGACGCGCGAACTCGACATCAACATCGTGCGCGCGCTCCTTTATCTGCAGCGCCGCGATCCGCGCATCGATCAGCGTGTCCGCCAGTACCTCAACGGCCGGCAGCTGACGCCGATCGCGCACGAAGCCGTCAGCGCCCTCGATCCGAACGATGGCGAAGACCGCGCCTTCGAAATCATCGCTGCGCTCGGTGCACTGGTCTGGACTGTTGATCGCGCCGCGCTCGTCTTCTGCATCGACCAGGTTGAAGACCTGCGCTTCTTCGACAACGCCGAAGACCGTTTCCAGCGCGCCGTTCGCGACCTCATCCAGATCGCCAATCGGCTGACGAACGCCATCATCATCATTTCGTGCCTGGAAGATTTCTACGGTCAGGTGCGCAGCCTTGTCGCGCAGTCCTATATCGACCGCATCGAGAAATCGGGGCCCGTCCTACTGCGCGAAAGCCGCACGCCGGAAGAAGCCCGCCTCATCATTTCGAAGCGCCTTGCGTATCAGTCGGAAGTCAACGGCGGCGGTCTGAGCTTCCCCGACGCGACGCAATTCTTCGGACCCCAGTTCTTCGAGGAATTCGGCGGCCTGTCGACGCGCCGCCTTCTCGAGCACGCCCAATCGCGCCTGCGCGAAGCGACTTCGACCGAAGGCGATGACCGCGACACCGAATCCGAAAAGCCGTCCTTCATCAGCACACTCGCCCAAGCGCTCGGCGCCGCCATCGGATTCGGTGGCGACGAAGAAACGCCCGGCATATCGGCCGTGCAATTCCGCGAAATGTGGGAGCGCTTCGCCAACGAAAGCGAAGCCGAGATGCCCGCCGACGACCAGGAATTGGTCGACATCCTATCGGCGTCGCTTCATCTGGCGCGCGACGAATGGGGCCGCGCCATCGAAGTGACGGTGAAGCGCCTCGAACTCGGCGATGAATTGCCGGCTTTCGATCTGACCGTGCGCCATCGCACCGGCTTCGCCAACGACCTGCGCGTCTTCCTGTGCAATCGCCCGACGCAGGGCGGCGGCCTGAAACGGCAGCTCGACAAGGTGCTGACGGCGATGCAGGGCAAGCCCTGTTTCATGCTCCGCGCCAGCGATTTCCCGCCGAACAAAAAGAACCAGACGGCGCAGGCATTCCGAAAATTCCGCGACGGCGGCGGCCGTCAGCTGCTCGTGCCGATCCCCGAGTGGGAGCGCATGATGACGGTGCGCGAGTTCACCGCCCACCATCGCGGCGACCCCGGCATGACGCAGTGGCTCGAAGGCACGAAGCCGCTCTCGAGTCTCATTTCGATCATCCACCTTTTGCGGCTTGATCTCCTCGGACGGCCGGTGCCTCGGCTCGTCGCCAAGAACATGGACGATCCGCAGTCGTCGCTCGACGGCTTCGATAGCCTGTCACAACAGCAAGCCGGCACAGTCCAAGGTCAAACGGATGCGTCCGGCCTTCCGGCCAACGACGATGACTTGCCGATGTCGGTCATTCTCGATGAGAACGGCAGCTACGGCGCAAGCATCCTGTCAGGCCGCGAGGTCGGAAATCGCGGACGTCCTGTCACGCTCAACAAAAGCGTCCTGAAACGCCACGCGGCATTTCTCGGCGGCTCGGGTTCGGGCAAAACGACCCTGGCCCTGTCGCTCATCGAGCAATTGCTATTGCGCGGCGTTCCGGCGGTGTTGATCGACCGCAAGGGCGATCTCGCGAGCTATGCCAACCCGGAAGTCTGGCGCGCCAACGATAACGATACGCCGGATCGGCGCGCCGAACGCGAAAAGCTGGCCGACGCCATCGACGTTGCGGTCTATACGCCCGGACGCGCATCGGGCCGGCCGATCTCGATCACGCTTCTGCCCAACGGCATCAACGAGCTTCCCGACCACGAACAGCAGTTGCTGGCAAACCTGTCGGCCGCGGCGCTCGGCGAGATGCTGCATCTCAAGAATTCGGCGACGCACCAGAAGCAATCCGGCGTCCTGGCCGTGGCGTTGCGCATCCTTGGTTCGCTGTCGACCAACGAAGTGACGCTGGCCGACCTGATCCACCTTCTCGAGGATGAGCATCCGGAGCTGACCGATCAGACGCAGCGCATGGACCCGTCGGGCAAGCTTCGCCGCGATCTCGTCGCGCAGCTTGACTCGCTTCGCCTGCGCAATGCGGCGCTGTTCGAAGGCGGCGGCGAAAGCCTGCGCATGGAAAGCCTTCTCGGCCTCGGCCGCTATCAGCGCCCGAACCGCACGCGCCTGTCGGTCATTTACACCGGCTTCCTCGGCGACAACGAGAACATCCTATTCTGGGTCTCACAGTTCCTGTCGGAAGCTTTGCGCTTCTGTCAGCGCAACCCCAACGACGAACTGCAGGCCGTCGTCATGTTCGACGAAGCCGACCTCTACATTCCTGCGAACTCGAAGCCCGCAACCGCCGAGCCGTTGCAGAGCCTGCTGAAGCGCGCCCGTTCGGCCGGCCTCGGCATGATGCTCGCGACGCAGTCGCCGGGCGACCTCGATTACAAGAGCCGCGATCAGATCACGAGCTGGTTCATCGGCCGCGTCCGCGAAGAT
>DATBRP010000218.1:0-4366 GCA_036560245.1 Hyphomicrobium sp. | reverse complement strand
TAATCGCCTCTGTCAAACGGAGCCTTGGCGGCGCGCTTCTTGCGGCGATCCCGGCGTTTTGCCTCGACCGCGTCCCAATAGGCATCGACTTGGTCGTTGAAGGTGCTCCGCGCTTCCCTCCACGCGCGAAACGCGTCGATCTCGCTATCCGACAGCGATGCGAGAAAATCTATCGTGGATGCCGCATGAGCATGGCGCACGGCGCCAGAAGACAGAAAGACAACGGCCAGCGACAGCCCGAGCACGTGAAACAACACTGTCATGCGGATGTTGGCCACGCGCGATCCCAATTTTTCTGCCAAGCCGGCACGAGTTGCGCTACGGTTCGAACGTATCGTGATTCAGCGGTGTTCGGCCACCCACGTCGCGCCGCGTTGCGATTTTGGTTATGATTTAGAAAATGCGCCCTCTTTCCGCCCCCAATGTGACGACGACGGGTCTCGATGCGACAGCCTTGGAAAAGCTGGCCCGGTCCAGGCTCCTTGCGAATCCACCGATCCTTAATGGACCTCAGTCACCGGGCGATGACGATCTCAATCCGGATATCGGCCGGTTTGCCGCGAATCTCCGGCACGCTGCGGTTCTCATTCCGATCGTCGCGCGTTCACCGTTAAGCGTGATCCTGACCGAGCGGACGGAGCATCTTTCCGCCCACGCCGGGCAGATCGCATTCCCCGGCGGCAAGGTCGAAACCCACGACGCAAGCCCATTGGCCGCGGCTATGCGGGAAGCGCGCGAAGAAATTTCGCTTGATCCGGTCTTCATCGAGCCGCTCGGCTACCTTCCGCCTTATCGTACCGGCACGGGTTTCATCATCACGCCGGCTGTGGCACTGGTGCGGCCGGGATTCCGGCTGGTTGCCGATCCGGCCGAAGTCGCCGACGTTTTCGAAGTGCCGTTCGCCTTTCTGATGGACGAGGCCAATCATAAGATCGACAGCCGGGTTTGGCGCGGAGCCGAGCGGCGTTTCTATGCCATGCCCTATGGCGAGCGGTATATCTGGGGCGCCACCGCCGGTATTATCCGGGCGCTCTATCGGAGACTGTTCAGCGCATGATTCGCATCGTCGTCGAAAATATCTTCTTCTTCATGCTGCCGACCTTCTTCTACATCGCGTGGATCGCGTTCAAGGAAGACGAATGGTCGGGCTTGTCTGAGGTCATTCGTAGAGCGCCATTGCTGCGTCTCTTCGCAGCCGGAGCGGCGCTGATGCTTCTGACGCTCGTCGTTCTTTCGTCGCGTTCGTACCACGACCCGCGTGACGTCTACGTTCCTCCGGCAATGGAGGATGGCAAGATCGATCCGGGCCACAGCATTCGTGTGCCGAATCCACAACCCAGTAAGCCATAAACTGATGCCGGAAGCCGTCAGCAAGGGGCCGCGCGTCAGCGGCGCATGGTTCAATTCAAAACCGTTGCGAAAGGTCTTCGCCGCGTTCGCCGCCGCAAATGTCGAGGCGCGCGTTGTCGGCGGCGCGGTGCGCAACGCGTTGATCGATCGTCCGGTGAGCGACGTCGATATCGCCACGACGGCGGAACCCGAGGACGTCATCCGTTTGGCGCGGAAAGCCGGACTTGGCGCGTATCCGACGGGCATCGACCACGGCACGATCACCGTCGTCGCCGACGGAGTTTCTTTTGAAGTCACAACACTGCGTCGCGACGTCGAAACCGACGGCCGCCACGCCGTCGTCGCGTTCACGACGTCGTGGGAAGAGGACGCGAAACGCCGCGACTTTACGATCAATGCGCTCTACTGCGGCGAAGACGGAACGATCTATGATCCGATCGGCGGGCTCGACGATCTGCGCAAGCGCCGCGTGCGTTTCATCGGTGACGCGGAGGCGCGCATCCGCGAAGATTATCTGCGGATTCTTCGCTTCTTCCGTTTCAGCGCCGACTACGGAAAGGGCCAGCTCGATCCGGCCGGGCTCGCCGCCGTGACCGCCTTGAAGGATGGTCTGTCGCGTCTCGCGGCCGAACGCATCCGTAGCGAAATCCTGAAACTTCTGGCTGCACCGAAAGCGGCAGAGGTGGTGCGGGCGATGTACGACAACGGCATCCTGGAGTTGGTCATTCCAGCAGATGCCGATCCGGAATGTCTGGCGCGCCTGCAGGCAATCGAGCGCGCTCTCGGCCAGCCGCCCGATACGATTGCCGGGCTCGCGGCGCTGGCTGTCCCCGACCCGTCCCGCGCGGAAAAAATTGCCCAGCGGCTCCGCCTCTCCAACGCCGAGGCGGCATCACTCGAGGCGGCGGCTGTCGTCGAACCGGCGTTGAATCCGGACGCGCCAGAAGCCGCTGCACGCGTGGCGCTTTACCGTCTCGGCCCGGAGGCGTTCCGGCGGGCCGTGCGCGTCGCCTGGGCGCGATCCGGGGCCTCTGCCGCTGAGATAGCCTGGCGCCGCCGCAGCCTGCTGGCGGATCGCTGGAAGGCGCCTCAGATGCCCTTCTCCGGCAGCGATGTCCTTGCCCAGGGGGTGGCTCCCGGGCCCGCCGTCGGCAACGTGCTTAAGGCCTTCGAAAACTGGTGGCTGGCGAACGACTTTCCCGCCGATGCCGAGCGCCACAACCGTAAGCTGAAAGAGCTTGCTGCGGCGGCACTTAATTAACAAAGTGTTAAAATTCACTTCACCCTTGCGGCGAGCCAGTCTAGGGTCCCGCCGGGGTTTCTATTGTAACGCGTCGAGGGAATGCCCGATGGACAGTATTCGTCGCGAACGCGCACGTTCGCTGAAGTTCGTTCAAATCGTCTTCGCCGTTCTCGCTCTTCTCTGTCTTACCGCCGCTCTCGCCGTCTCCACCCGGGGCGTCGATCTTGGCCTGCCCGAAACATCGAACTACCCGATTGCGTTGGCATTTCTCTTGGTCGGTGTGGTCGATACGGCATTGCTTTTTGCCTGGGAACACATCTTCCAGCGCATCGAGCTCTGAGACTTCGGTCAGGCGCACCGTCATCGAAGCCGTTTGGTAAATCAGCCGACTGATTTACCTAATGTGTCGCGTTTGCAACGCGCCGCACCCCCGCGTCATACGCATGTAACATGAATCCCGTCCTTCGCTGCGCATGAATTGCTTGGCGATTGGGGGCCGAACTTGAGCGCAACCACCGCGACTGCGGAAACGAATTACCGCGCCGTGTTTATTTCCGACGTTCATCTCGGAATGCGTAATTCACAGGCATTGGCTCTTCTCGACTTTCTGAAACACGTCGAATGCGAAGAGCTCTATCTCGTCGGCGACATCGTCGACTTCTGGAAGGTGCGCCGCGGACCTCACTGGCCGCAGAGCCACAATGACGTTTTGCAAAAACTTCTGCGTAAGTCGCGGAAGGGCACGCGGGTCATTTTCATTCCAGGAAATCACGACGACGGTCTGCGTGATTACGCGGGCATGAACTTCGGCGATATCGAGCTGCGCCGCGACGCGATACATGAGGGCGCCAACGGCAAGCGTTATCTGGTTCTGCATGGCGACGAGTTCGACGTCGTCGTGCGCTATGCGCGCTGGCTGGCCTTCCTCGGCGACCGTTCCTACGACGCCGCGTTGGCGCTCAATGTGCCGTTGAACTTCGCGCGCCGGCTGTTTGGCCTCGGACATTGGTCGCTCTCGGCGTTCCTGAAACACAAGGTCAAAAGCGCAGTCAACTATATCGGCGAATTTGAAGACGCGCTGGCCGGCGAAGCACGGCGGCGCGATGCGGCCGGCCTCATCTGCGGCCACATCCACCATGCCAACGAACGCATGATCGACGGCATCCACTATCTCAATTGCGGCGACTGGGTCGAAAGCTGCACGGCCATTGCCGAGCACTTCGACGGCACATTCGAAATCATTCGCTGGAAGGAGCAGTTGGCTCAGCGCGCCTCGCAGGCGCCCTCCGGCCGCTGGTTCATCGAAGCCGCGTGATGCTTTAGCGCCGGCCGGAAAACGCGGCCCGCGAATGGAGATTTCCAAGTGAACGTATACGCAAAAGTCTTCGAGCCGACGAGCGCCGCCCTGCTGAGCGAAGCGGTGCATCAGAACCGGGCGTTAAGTCCCGCAGGCCTTCTCGAACGCACCTTCACCTTCGCCTTCCGCTCGATGGTTTATCCTCAGATCTGGGAAGATCCGCGTGCCGACATGGAAGCGCTGGAGCTGACGCCGCAAAGCCGGATGATCACGATTGCCTCCGGCGGCTGCAACGTCATGAGTTATCTCGCCGGAAATCCGGCGCGCATCTATGCGATCGATCTCAACGAGACGCATATCGCGCTTTTGAAACTCAAACTCTCCGCGGCACAGCACCTGCCGAACCACGCCACGTTCTACCGCTTCTTCGGTTCGGCAGACGATCATCGCAACGTGCATCTCTATCGCGATCTCAT
>DATBRP010000217.1:0-4930 GCA_036560245.1 Hyphomicrobium sp. | reverse complement strand
TGCGCCCCGCGTCTGACCCAGGCGTTGAATGCCTGCTCGCGCAGATCGCGGCGGCTGGAAAAGGTGAGGAAGCCTTCAACGCTGGAACGTGCCAGCGTGATCAGCGCTTTACCCTGGAAGCCAGCGTCGGCGGCAGCGCGCTCGGCGTTTTCGCGTAATGTCGACGGAAGGCCCGACAGATCGTTTTCGCCGGCGAGGATGAGCTGCCACGACTGCTCATCCTTGAGCACGTTCTGCATGAACTGGGTCACGAGTGTCGCGAGGCGTGCGTTGATTTCTTTGACGCGCGATTTTTCGGCCGACGACAGACGTGCGCCGGCCCGGACGAACTCGAGGTGGTGGCGCTCGAGCACGCGACGGTCTTCATCGTTGAGCTTCAGCGCATCGCGCCGCTCGAAAAGATCGTCGATCCGCTTGAAGAGCCGCTTGTCGAGCAATATCCGGGTTTCGTGCGCCGCAAACCGCGGAGCCATGTCGCGCGCGACTTTCTGCAATTCGGGTGTCGAATCGGACGCTTCGAGGTTCCAGAAAACCGACGCGACCCGTGACAGCTGCCAACCGCTTTTCTCAAACGCGAGGATCGTGTTGGCGAACGTCGGTTTGGCGGGGTTCGTGGCGATCTTTTCGATTTCGGCATTGTGCTCGCGGAAGGCCGCTTCGAGCGCCGGCTTGAAATGGCGAGCCTCGACCTTGCCAAAAGGCGGCATGGCGAAAGCGCCGTTCCATTTGGCGGTGAGCGGATTGAGAGCGGCCTTTGGCGGTGCCTTGGCCACGAGCTTGCGCTTGCTGGCTATCATGTTGCGAACAATATCCAAATTCGCGTTTGTGTAACATTATATAAGCACACATCGGCAACTGGATCAAAAAATCATCCGTGAGCCCGCAAAAAAGAAAGGGCCGGAATTACATCCGGCCCTTCAAGGCTTGCGTTCAGGTTGGGCCGTCTTGGATGGGGATCCAAGACGGAGAGGGGGTATCAGGGGGAGAGTTGCCCAGAAGCCCAACCCCGAAACTGTGGCCCCGGGGGGCTGGGGGGCTGAGTGTCCAGAGCCGGTCTTTGAAGTAAGGCCCCAGGCAACGGTTATCTCTATCGCGTTCTAATGCGGCAGATTGTGGCCTGTGACTGGTCGCCAATTTGTCGGGCATGAGGTATTTCCGTGCTCCCAACTCATGTCTAAGCTGCGGGAACGCCGCATAAGAGTCTCGTCGCGCTCTTGCTTTCCAGGCGCGTTGGCGCGATCCTTCAACGGCGTAGAAACGGACGACTCGATTGAGCGAGACAACCGACCCGATACTTTTCCGCCCGCGACGCGCGGGCCAATCGGCAACCGCCGATTCGCATGCTGGATCGCATCCCGGCTCGGAGTTCGGGCGGCGAATTTCCTTCGACAGGCACGAGCTGACCGCCATCCTCGATCTCTACGGACGCAAGGTCGCGTCAGGAGCGTGGCGCGACTACGCCATCGATCTGTTGCGCGACAAGGCGATTTTCTCCGTCTACCGCAGGGCCAGCGAATATGCGCTTTACCGGATCGAGAAGGATTTGCGCCTGGCGCGTAAGCAGGGCGCTTACAGCGTTATCGCGGCGGGCGGTCTGATCGTGAAACGCGGGCACGATCTCAAGCGTGTCCTAAGTGTGCTGGAAGACAAACCGGGCGTCGTGAGTTTCTAGGTACCGCCAGCATCGAAATGCAAAAAAGGCCCCGGAATTCGGGGCCTTTTCGCATTCAAGCACAGCCGTTTGAGGTTAGTTGCTGCTGCTGTTCATCAACCCGAGAATGTTCAGGATGTGAATGAACAGCGTGATGAACGAACCGTAGAGCATGAAGGCGCCGAAGATCGACGAGCGCTTCAGCTGAGCTTCGCCGCCGTGCGATACATTCTCGATGTACATCGACTTGATGGCCTGCGTTTC
Organism: Hyphomicrobium sp.; assembly: GCA_036560245.1. Lineage (GTDB taxonomy): Bacteria > Pseudomonadota > Alphaproteobacteria > Rhizobiales > Hyphomicrobiaceae > Hyphomicrobium_B. Next base: position 3,015 of record DATBRP010000217.1, on the reverse strand, counting down.
AAACGCCGTGATTACCGAGAAGAGCAATACGACGACGCTCGAGATCAGCAAGCTGACGGTTTTGCTGGTGCCCGGATCGGTGACGAAGAAGAAGCTCACCAACATGACGATGATCAGTCCGATCGAGGCCATCGACAGGAAGCCGCTCCAGCCGGTCATGTCTTTCTTGGTCGTGTAGCCGACAAGGCTCGTTGCCGCGAAGGTTGCGGCAGCAATAAAGAATGCCTGGCCGATAAGGCCCGCCATGCCGCGCGCGACGAACATTTCGATCATCGGAGCGATCAAAATGCCCCAGAGTGCGCAGTAGCCCCAGTAGGCTAAGTGCGCGGTGACTTCGCTACCAGAGAAGAAAAGGCGAGGCGCAAACCAGCCAAGTCCCAACAGTGCGGCGAAGATGACCCACTTCATGGGTCCCAAAGCAATCGCCTGCATCACTGCCGGATTGGCCATCAACAGCATCACGACGACAGCCGTTCCGGCGACGCCGAGCGCCATGTAGTTATAGGTGCCGAGCATGAAAGAGCGCAGCCCCTGGTCGATCGCGCCAGTTCTCGCGCCGCCGAGTGGCCCTGTCGGTCGCGTAAAAACTTCAGCCATGGTCGTAAAATCCTCGTTTCCGCCGGCGCAATCCGCCGGACTTGCGCAAGATATGATCCTGTGTGGGCAAGCTTTCAAGGCCCTCAAACTACCGTTAATTATTCTTATTCCGAGCGGAGATACGGGACAGCAGGGGCACGCAATACCGCCCACGTGCCCAGGCCGCCGAATACGGTAATCATCGCTCCTGCTATGGCGAGCGTCGTCAGAACGGCGTTCAGCGAGAAGACGAAGTCGATTTCCATCACGCGCGTGACCGCAATCCAGGCGACCAAGCTTCCAAGCGCAATGGCAACGAGCGCCGCGATGGCGGCGAGCAGTGCGTATTCATAAGCATGCGCCTTGAGGATTTGCCGCCGGCGGGCGCCGATGGTTTTCAGAATGACGGCTTCGAGAATGCGGCGACGTTGCGCCGTCGCCAATGCTCCCGCCAATACGAGTGCGCCGGCGGCCAAAGTCACGCTGCCCGCAACCTGGACTGCCACCATGACCCGGGCGAAGATTTTGCTGAACTGATCTATGGCATCGCGGACGCGGATCGACGTGACGGCTGGATAAGCTCGCCCGAGGTCTCGAATCATATTCGATTCCGCGGCGCGCGATGTGCCGGGCGGCAGACGCAGCGTCGCCAAAAGATTGTGCGGCGCTGCCTGCAGCGTATTTGGCGAAAACACCATGATGAAGTTGAGCGCCAGACTTTCCCAGTTCACGTCGCGCAGGTTTGCGACTGTCGCCTCGACGTTGCGACCGAGTACGTTGACCGTGACGCGATCACCTAGCCCAATGCCGAGCTTTTTGGCGATTTCGCCTTCAAACGAAACCAGCGGCGGCCCTTGATAGCCTTTGGGCCACCATGCGCCACTGGTGATCGTCGATCCTTCGGGAACGGTGTCGGCGTAACTCAACCCCCGATCGCCGCTGAGAACCCATTGTGCATCGGCCGCAACTTTCACATCCTCGACCGGCGTGCCTTTCAAGGCGACCAGCCGGCCCCTCAGCATCGGGGCTTCGACCAGCTTTGTGCCGGGAATATGCGCAACGATACGGGCTTTCACGGCGTCGAACGCGTTGGGGCTGATGTCGAGGAGAAAATAGTCCGGCGCTTGTTCCGGCAGACGCTCCTGCAAATCGGCGACTAACGCGGCGTTGGAAAGCGCGACGGCAACAAGCAACGAGAGACCGGTGCCGAGCGACAGGACGACGGATCGCGTCAAACCATCCGGAGCTGCGATGTTGCGCAAGGCAAGCGCCAGCTCCGGGGACGACGGCCTTGGCACCCACGTTGCGAGCCGAGCGATGAAACCGCCCATCCAGCCGAAGACCACAAGCATGACTATCAAGCTCGCGGCGATGTAGACCGCGATATTGTGCGGCTCGGACGTCATGACAGCGACGCCGAACAACAACGTCACAAGCACCGCCGTCGCGACGATGATCGTTTTGCGTGGACGCGTGCCGGGCGCATTGACCGAGTCGCGAAAGAGCACCGCCGCGCGCACGTTTTCGACGCGCCCCAAGGGCCAGAGGGCGAACACGAGCGCGACGAGAAATCCATAGAGCGCGGCAATACCGAGGCTCCGTGGCGATATCTCTATGCCGGCGCGAACCGGTAGCAGATCACCGTATAAGTATTCGATCAACGGCGGGACCGCGACGCCCAGCGCCAATCCGATTGCGATGCCGATCGCACTCATCAGCAGGATCTGCACCAGGAAGATGGCGATGATCTGCGAGCCCGAAGCGCCGAGACTGCGCAGTGTCGCGATGACCTTGATGCGTCTATCGATGAAGGTCGCTACGGCGTTGGCGATGCCGACTCCGCCAACCAGCAACGACGCAAGCCCAATGAGGATCAAGAATTGCCGCAGCCGTTCGAGGGTGCGCGTGATTTGGGGTGAGGGATCGTAACGGTCGACGCTCGTAAAGCCGCCGGTAGGCATCTTTTTCGCGACGTCCTTGCGAATACTCGCGAGCGCTTCCTTGTCGGCGGGCACGCCGGGTGGCAACTTGACCGCATAGCGCCATCGGATGAGCGTTCCCGGTTTCACGAGCGCCGTCCGGTCGAGCGTCGCGAGGGAAACGAAGATGCGCGGTCCATAGGTTAGGCGGTCGGCAACGGCATCGGGCTCGGCCTTGAGGACACCGCGAACGTTGATCTCGGCTTCGCCTATGCGCAGGCGATCTCCGACCTGCAGGCCGAGACGTTCGAGGAGCATCGGATCGGCAACGGCGCCATTTCCAGCGATGGCGTCGGCGAAGGGAATGCCGCCTTCGACTGTTATCTCGCCCGTCAGGGGATACGCGGCGTCGACGGCTTTCAGCTCGGCCAGCGCCTGATCCGACCCATCGAGGCGGCGCGCCATCGTGCGCATCGTCGATGTTTCGCTGACGCGGCCCAGCGCGCGGAAGATGCTTTTC
>DATBRP010000216.1:0-5809 GCA_036560245.1 Hyphomicrobium sp. | reverse complement strand
CTTCAGACGCGCATCGCGGATTTGGAAGCTGAGAACGCACGGCTGCGTTCAAGTAACGCTGTCGCGTAGCCTCAGCTCGCGGCGGCCTTTCTATCGGCGAGACGTTGCTCGGCCGCTGCGACGATGGCTTTGCGAATGTCGTCGACGCGTTTCACCGAAGGCTGAATAGGGACGTGCTGCGCTTCGGCGAAGGCGCGCAGGTTTTCGGCTGATTTGATTTCCTGCAGCCGTTTCATTAGCCCGTCCCGGCCTTGCTTCGCCAGCACGACGATGACCGAGAAGAGATAGGGGTTGAAGTTCTCGGCGCGGGCATGGCGCTTCGCGGCTTTTGCCGTGATTTCGGTCTTTTCGACACCCGGAACGTCGGAGCCGCTTGCCGGCATCTCCCAAACGAGCATGCGATTGACGGCCTTCGCCAGCGCTGTCGCAAGGCGCTCCGCCGCAACCTCATCGAGCGCCGTCTCGCGCCGGATATGTGCGCGGAAAAATCCGTGCATCCTGTCGCCGGGCCAAAGCTGCGTGCCTTTGCTCATGATCGCTATGCTTCCGACGGCCTGTTCAGTTAGGAAACGGCAACTTTTGCTTTCTTCATCGCCACGGTCTGATCGATCAGGCGGACAATCTCTTGATGCAGTTCCTTCACGTCGCCGGCGGCGTCCGAATACTTGGTGTCGATTGAACGCAGCTGGCCGACATAGTCGAAGGCATTGGCGATGCCGTTGCGCTGCGGCAGGAACGTCTCGAGCACCGGATGCACGAGGCTGATTTCCTCGATCATCATATAGTCCTTGTCGTCGTTGCGCACGTAATTCGCGAGGCAGGCATAACGGCGCTCATCGGTCGGGATCGACGCCAGATCGTCGAGATTGCGCGTATCTTCGATCAGCATGGCGACGCGGTCGACCGCCAGTTGCGAGACGTAATCCGGGCGGAACGGCACGATCACCTTATCCGCGGTCTTTAACGCCGCGAGTGCCGCAAACGACAGCCCCGGCGCGCAGTCGAGGATCACGACGTCGTAGTCGCCCTCGAAACGGCGAATAAGGCTTTCCATGCGGCCGCGAACGCGGTTCGCGACGACGTCGGCATTGTTGCTCTGGCTCGCCTGCTTCAAATAGAGTTCGCCCTGGATGTCCTCCAGCAGCAGCGACCCCGGCACGAGCGCAATCGGCGCCGGCTTGCCGTTAGCGGCTGCCACGTCGCCGACGTTCTTGGACACGTAATCGCGGGCGTTGGCCGGGATGCCGTCGAACAGGTCGTAGAAATAGTCGGCAATGGTCTTGCCGGCCTTGCGGGCTTCGTTCCAGCCCTGGCCGCCCATAAGAATTAACGAGGCGTTGCACTGTGAGTCGAGGTCGATCAGAAGAACGCGTTTGCCCCCGTGCACGGCGAGCGCATGCGCCAGCATTACGGCGACGGTCGATTTGCCGACCCCGCCTTTGCGGTTCGCAACTGCCAGAAACACTGCCATAAACCCTTACCCCTCAATGTGCAGGCCTGGCCCTCTTGCCGCTGCCCGCATTACGCCGCCCCGCTCGGCGTCGCCATGCGTAGCCGACGTATGGGCCGATTCCGTGGCCCTATCCAACCCCGCCGGAAATCGCCATGATGACGGCGTGTTACTACAACGTGGGGGAAAATGATCGGAAATTTGCGTTAGCTCAACCTTCGAAGTGGCATGATCGTACGATCTTAGGCGAATGTGGCCGGCTTCCCGCGGTTTAGACGGCAGCAGCGATGCTCCAGCGAATGCCCGGCCGAATTCTTCTGAGGTCCAAATTCAAGGGAACGCCCGTTCCCTGCTTCACAACACGGGGAATGACATGTCACGCCGATATTTCGGGACAGACGGAATTCGAGGGCTCGCCAACCGGCACCCGATGACGTCGGAAATTGCCTTGAAGGTCGGCATGGCCGCCGGAACGGCGTTCCGCTCGGGCACTCACCGGCACCGCGTCGTCATCGGCAAAGATACGCGGCTTTCGGGCTACATGCTGGAAGCGGCCCTGATGTCGGGCTTCACCTCGGTCGGTATGGACGTCTTCCTTCTCGGGCCGATGCCGACGCCCGCCGTCGCCATGCTGACCCGCTCGCTGCGCGCCGACTTGGGCGTCATGCTCTCGGCATCCCACAATCCTTCGAATGACAACGGCATCAAGCTCTTCGATCCCGACGGCTATAAGCTCTCCGACGAGATGGAACATCAGATCGAGGATCTGATCGACGCCGACACAAAATCGCTCCTCGTCGAAGCCGACCACATCGGCCGCGCCACGCGAGTTGAAAGCGCGCAGGAACGCTATATCGAATTTGCCAAACGCACGATGCCGAAACAGCTGCGCCTTGCCGGTCTCCGCATCGTCATCGATTGCGCAAACGGCGCGGCCTATAAAGTTGCGCCTGAAGCGCTCTGGGAACTCGGTGCCGAGGTCATCAAGATCGGCGTCGAACCGAACGGCCAGAACATCAATCTCAATTGCGGATCGACGTCTCCCGAGACGCTTGTTGAGAAGGTCAAGGAATTCCGGGCCGATATCGGCATCGCCCTCGACGGCGACGCCGACCGCGTCGTCATCGTCAACGAGAAAGGCCAGATCGTAAACGGCGATCAGCTGATGGCCGTCATCGCCGAGCGATGGCATCAGTCCGGCCAGCTGACGGCAGGTGGCATCGTCGCCACCGTGATGAGCAATCTCGGCCTCGAACGCTATTTGAAATCGATCGGCTTGACGATGGCGCGGACGCCCGTCGGCGATCGTTACGTCACTGAGCACATGCGCAAGCATGGCTTCAACGTCGGTGGCGAGCAGTCCGGCCACATCGTTCTTTCGGATTTCACGACCACGGGCGACGGACTTGTTGCAGCCCTGCAGATCCTCGCGGTCGTCGTCTCGACCGGCAAGCCCGTCTCGGAAGTCTGCAACCGCTTCCACCCTCTGCCGCAGATTTTGCGCAACGTGCGCTATGGCAGCGGCCATCCGCTCGAAGACAAGCGCGTTGTCAAAGCCATCGAAGGCGCAAAAGCCAAGCTCGGCGAGAACGGTCGCTTGGTGATCCGCCCGTCCGGCACCGAACCCGTGATCCGTGTCATGGCGGAAGGCGATGACGAACAGGTCGTGTCCAACATCGTCGGCGACATCGTCGACGCCGTGACATCAGCGGCGGCGGCGTAACTCACTCTTATTTCGACTCACCCTACGTCATCTCCGCGTAGGGGGGATCCATCCAAACCGCTATACCTATCACTCCATGGCCGGGCTTGACCCGGCCATCCAGAGCTGCGCGACGAAATTTTCTGCGGGCTCCGATGTGACGACTGGCATGGCGCGAAACGCGGGACAATTACGAAACGTCCCCGCCGTTTACACATCGTTAGCAATTCCAATTCCGGCAGGCGTTCCAAATCCCGACGCCGATTAAGTCTCCTTTAAACGTTCTTGATCAATAGTCGGGACCGGTTTCAGTATCCGGTCAGGCGCGCAGCATTGAACCGGGATCATAAGGGAATGTCACATGTTCAATACGCGCAAGGTCCTGCTTCTCGGCGCGGCCATCGTTCTCGGTAGTGCTCTGAGTGCGTCGGCTGCAGACCTCTACGGCGGCAGCATTAAGGATGCGCCCGCGATGGCACCGATGCCGGCTGCGTCGGCAGGTTGGTACGCCCGCGTCGACGGCGGATATAACTGGTATCAAAATCCGTCGATCGAATTGGATCAAGGATTCGTTGCGCACGACACGAAAATGGACGGTGCGTGGAGCATCGGCGGCGGTATCGGCCGTTACTTCGGCCACGGCTTCAGAGGCGACATCACGGTCGACCATCTTTTCGATGCGAACGTCGAAAGCACGTTCTGCGGATGCGACGGCACAGCATCGCACGCCAAGTTTGACTTCAGCAGCACCGTCGTGCTCGCCAACCTCTATTACGATTTCAATCGCGGTGGCCGCTTCGTCCCCTACATCGGCGGCGGCATCGGCTTTGCCCACAACGAAACGGGCTCCGGTACCGTCAGAGAGGATTGCGGCTGCGAAGGAACAATCGGCGGCGGCTCCAGCAACAGCTTCGCGGCAGCGGCCATGGCCGGCATTTCGTGGAAGATCCGCGGTGGTGAAACGACTTATGTCGGCGGCCTGAAGGATGAGCCGGTGGCGGTCAACAGCGGCCACGCCCTCTACCTCGATTTCGGCTATCGCTTCCTTTACCTCGGCGACGTCAAGACCGGCGATATTACCTGGAATCCGGCAAATACTACCGTCGACCCGGACGTCAAAAACATCACCGCTCACGAAATCCGCGTCGGCCTTCGTTACGACCTGAACTAGTCGAGCATTCGGGCGCATCGCGCGCCCACGAGACAACCGGGAGCAGGGGCGAGTTCGCGCCTGCTCTCATAAGTGATGCCAAAGGTGTGGTCCGTACCACGACGTTTCGCGTGCGAATGTCCTTCTTGTTGCAGGATGCTTCGCGCGACCCGTCCTTCCCTCCCACGGCTCGGTTAGCGCACGCGTAGCGTTGAACAGAGTCATGAGCGCCGCATTTTTTTGCGCTCATCGGCAGTGGGGGATAGCGACTATGAAGTTTCCGAAAGCGTTGGCTTTGGTCGGCCTTGCACTCGCCTTGGGAGCGCCGCCCGCGTGGGCAGCCGACTGGGGCGGCATCAAGGATATGGGCGGCGGCGTGGCCGTTCCCGTGCCTGCCCCCGCACCCGTCCCGACGTTCGACGCCGACTCCGACTGGTACGTCGGCCTCGCCATTGGCGCCAACATTTCCCAAAGCGCGACGATCACCGATAGCGATATCAACATGCCGGTGAAAGATAGCGGCGATATCGGAGCCTCGCCAATTTTCGGATTGACCTTCGGTCGCTACATCACGCCATCGCTTCGCGCCGAAATCGCAGTCGACTATTCGCCGGACGAACGTCTCACCGATGATGGAATGCTGAAATATAAAACATATGGAGCCGTGGGCACCGCGTTCGAGGGCCAACAGTACGGAGTCTTGCGTAGCGACTCTGTAAAGCTTTCAAGAACGACCGCTTTGTTCAATCTACTTTATGATATTCCAACCGGTACGCGCTTCACGCCATACGTTGGTGCAGGTGCCGGCTTTACATGGCGCCGTATACGGCGAGATTATTCGGAAAATGCGAGCTGCAACGATGCGATTGATTTTCCCGGCATGACTTGCGCTGGCGGCGGTGTGCCGACGGGGGCGAGCGCGAGCGGTTCCACATCCAAAAACCAACTCGATTTCGCCGCGGCCGTCCAGGCTGGCATAGCCTACAACATTACGGACCAGATCATCTGGGACAACGGCTGGCAGATGCTTTGGGAGGGCAACTCAATCGCCTCATCCGCACAATCGGTTTCGGGCGAAAATCGGATCGTCTTTAAAGACTCGATCCTCCAGCAGTTCCGCTCCGGCATCCGCATCAAGTTCGACTGAAAGCTGCGCACCTTTGTTGTCGGTGCCAAAAAGGCGGTCCTCTTGGCCGCCTTTTTTCCTTATGCGAAGGACGCCGGATTGCAACGGAGCGCCCTCTCAGTTGTCATCCCGGCCGAAGCAAAGAGCCGGGACCCAGGAAAGCAACTAGGTCCCGGGTCTCGCAAAGGCTCGCCCGGGACGACAAAAATGGGTACCCGTTTCAGCATAAAAAACCCGCGTCGCTACGCCGATTTTTCGTTGTGCTCGTCTCGTGCTAAGAGGCGCTCTGACACCGAAGCGACGGGGAAGCGATGTCCACGCCAGAAAAGCCAAAAACCAAGCCCAATCGACCGTTCTTTTCTTCCGGCCCCTGCGCCAAGC
>DATBRP010000215.1:0-7691 GCA_036560245.1 Hyphomicrobium sp. | reverse complement strand
GCGCCAGTCACGAGCGCAGTCTTGCCAGTCAAATCGAACATAAGTGTCTTCTCCTCAAGCAGTGAGTGCGGCGAGCGCCGCGTCGATGTCGGCGGGAGCGCCGAGGCTTGCGGCATTCGCCGTCGTCGCCGTGCGTTTGACGAGACCGGCGAGCACTTTGCCGGCGCCGATCTCGTAGAAGTCTGTGATGCCCCTCGCGGCCATCGTTGCGACGGACTCGCGCCAGCGCACGGTCCCGGTCACCTGCTCGATGAGACGCTTCTTGATTTCTTCTGGATCGGAAATGGGCGCCGCCAGCACGTTGGCGACAACGGGGACGACCGGCTTGTTGACAGTCACATTGGCCAGCGCCTCCGCCATCGCGTCGGCAGCGGGCTGCATCAGCGCGCAATGGAAGGGTGCCGAAACGGGCAGCGGCACCGCGCGACGCACGCCGTATTTCTTGCCGATCTCGGCAACGCGGTCGATGGCACTCTTATGACCGGAGAGCACGATCTGCGTCGGATCGTTGTCGTTGGCGATCTGGCAGACGTCGCCTTGCGCCGCTTCTGCCGCTACCTTTTCCGCGGCTTCGATGCCGACGCCGAGAAGCGCCGCCATCGCGCCGACGCCGACAGGCACCGCCTTTTGCATGGCTTGGCCGCGGAGTTTCAACAGTCGCGCTGCGTCGGCGAGCGAGAACGCGCCGGCAGCCGCAAGCGCGGAATATTCGCCAAGCGAATGGCCGGCGACGAACTTCACTTTATCGGCGAGAGAGAAGCCCTTCTCCTTTTCGAGGACGCGCATGACGGCCATCGAAACGGCCATCAGCGCCGGCTGGGCATTTTCGGTGAGCGTCAGTGTTTCCTTCGGGCCTTCCCACATGATGGTGGAGAGCTTCTGCCCCAGCGCATCGTCGACCTCATCGAATACCGCGCGAGCCGAAGGGAAGGCCTCGGCCAGCGCCTTGCCCATGCCGACATCTTGACTGCCCTGACCGGGAAAGACGAATGCGCGTGCCATCGATTTTTGAAAGTCTCCACTTGGGTGCCGCAAAAGCTCGAGTTTGCGGCGGATGTGGCGGCCTTACTCCACTCCCCTCCCGCCCATGTCAAGGCTCGGGGGCGGCCATCGCCAATGGTGCGGCAATGAAGGGCGTCTGGGGTAAATGACCCGGCGTTTCAGTCGGCCGAAGTCGCCAGCAGGTCGTCCAAATCCAAAGCCTTGGTGAACATCGAGAGATTTCCATTTCCGTCTCGCGGCCATTCAGCCTCGGGGCGATCCCAATAAAGTTCGACGCCGTTGCCGTCGGGATCGTTGAGATAGAGTGCTTGGCTGACGCCGTGGTCACTGGCTCCGGTCAGCATGACGTCGGCCGCGATCAAGCGGCGTAAAGCATCGGCGAGGCTCGCCCGTGTCGGATAGAGAATCGCAACATGGTAAAGTCCCGTCGAGCCAGGAGGCGGAGGAGTTCCTCCGCGGCTTTCCCAGGTATTGAGGCCAATGTGGTGATGATAGCCGCCGGCCGAAATGAATGCGGCCTGATTTCCGAGCCGCTGCGTCACTTCAAACCCGAGAACGCCGCAATAGAAATCAAGAGCACGGTCGAGATCGGCGACCTTCAAATGCACGTGCCCAACTCTCACGCCGCCATCGATCGGTCTGGTCGTCGTTTCCGTCTTCATGTGCGCCGCGCTCCATGCCGCATCACTCGGCGAGATGGGCAGGCTCTGCACGTCGGACAAGATGCGAGCGCACAAGATACGGACGCACTAAGACGTCGCGCGCCCCGCTTTCGCGAAGCGCACAAAATCGAGCCGCCCAACCGGCGGCGTAAGCGTGGTTTGAAGGCCGGTCCGGCGATCAGCCTTCGACCGTCTCGACCTCGCACAATTCGCCGTCGATCAGATCGAACAGCACGTCGCCGCCGGTAGTTTCGGCCTTGGCGAGCGCTTCGACGAGGTCGTCGTCGATGGGTGCGACTTTTAAAGCCGGAAGCTCGGCCGAGGCGCCCATTTCCTGCATCGTGGCTTCGCCTTCGGTGCGAGCCGCCGCTTCGTCATCTTCGATCGCCCAGATCGTTTCCTCGGTATAAGCTGCAAACTTCATGGTTTTCTGATCTCCCTCGACGCGCCGGGGCAAAATCCCAGCCCCGCCCGTTAGGCCATGATTCCCTTGCCCGGAGCGTGACCGGGTTGCCGTCATCGACCGGGAATTTTTGCCGCTCGCAGGCCCATCGCGGCCCCAAGATGCCGCGGGCCGGCCGAGATGCTTGCTGACACGGCCAAATCCTGTATAACGCCGCCTTCCCGCTCCGGTTGGAGGCTGAACGGGGGCTTAGGTTGCATTGACCGTTGGTTGATCCATCCGAGAGGCGTTCTGAACGCCGTCCCCCAGTGTCTTCTCCTAATGGGAACCAGATCGGCCTTTCTCGGGCCCGATTGGGGCTTTGCACCGGAGCAGTGAACGAACGCGTTGAGAAACGCGACAACTCGATACGAAAGGCCCATCCGTATGCCGCTTTACGAGCATACGTTCCTGGCACGCCAGGACGTGACCCAAGCGCAAGTCGAAGCCCTCATGAAAGAGTTTGAGGGCGTCGTCGAAGAAGGCAAAGGCAAAGTCACCAAGCAAGAGTATTGGGGACTGAAGAACCTCGCCTTCAAGATCAAGAAAAATCGTAAGGCCCACTACGCCTTCTTCAACATCGACGCACCGCCCGCTGCTGTGACCGAGATGGAGCGGCGCATGGGCATCAACGCCGACGTTATCCGCTTCATCACCATTCGCGTCGACGAGCTCGAAACCGAGCCCAGCATCCAGATGCGCAAGCAGGATCGCGACGAGCGCGGTGATCGCGGCTTCGGCGGCCCTGGCCGTGGCGGTCCGCCGCGCGGAGGTTTCGGCGGTGGCGGCCGTGAAGGCGGTTCGACGTTCCGCTCGCGTCCGCCGCGTGAAGGTGGCGATCGTCCGCCAAGAGACGGCGACCGCGGTCCGCGTCCGCCACGTGACGGAGAGGCGCCAAGGGCCCCGCGTCCGCCGCGCGATTCTAATCCCGGTTCGGAGGGCTAAATCATGGCTGAGATCGCTTCCACTGGCGGCGGAGCCCGCCGTCCCTTCCAGCGTCGTCGCAAGACCTGCCCGTTCTCGGGCGAAGGCGCTCCGAAGATCGACTACAAAGACGTGCGCACGCTCGGCCGTTACATTTCCGAGCGCGGCAAGATCGTACCGAGCCGCATCACGGCGGTGTCTGCGAAAAAGCAGCGCGAACTCGCGCGCGCCATCAAGCGCGCCCGTTTCCTCGGACTTCTGCCGTACGTGATTAAGTAAGATATCCCCGCGCCTTGCGGCCGGCGCGCGGAACGCGTGTCGCAAGGCGCAAACAATGTGTTGGGTCGGAACGGGAAACCGGATCCGGCTCTAACCGCTCAAAGGCGGGACAGCCGACGATGCCGACAAACGTTTTTCTCCTAGCACTTGCTGCCGGTGTTGTTTCCGCCGTCGTTTTCGCATCCGCGACGACCGGCGCCGTGCTGCTTCGCGTCGTGCTGTTTCTGCTGACGCCGCTCTCCCTCTATCTTGCCGGCCTTGGTCTCGGTGTCGTCGCCAGCGCGATCGCCGCCATTACCGCGACGGCTGCGGTCATGCTGATCGCCAATCCGCTGACGGCCGAGATTTATGCGATCAGCACGGCTGTGCCGGCCGTCATATGCACGCGCCTCGCACTTCTGAGCCGTGGACCGGAAGACGCGCGCGAATGGTATCCGGTCGGGCGCATCGTCGTCATGGCTGCGATGTTCGCCGGTCTGTTCGCCATGCTCGCGCTGATCCTGATGGGCGGCGACATCGATACGCTGACGAAGATGCTGCACAAGGCCGTCGAGGCGTTCGTCAAGACGGAGCTGTCGCGGATTCCCGGAGCCCCCGAAGTCAGCGCTGCCGAGATCGACGAGATCACACGCTCGACGCTATCGACATTGCCTTGGGCTCTCGGCCTGCTGGCAATGGCGACGACGCTTCTCAATCTCTGGCTCGCGGGACGGATCACGCTGGCTTCGGGGCGCCTGATGCGTCCGTGGCCGGACCTCGCGCAATTCACCATGCCGGGCACGGCAACATTCGTCCTGTTCGTCGCCATTGGGCTGTCTTTCGTCGACGGCATTACCGGATTGCTGGCCGCATGTGTCGCCGCGCCGTTCACGCTCGCGTTCGCGCTGGTCGGCTTGGCGGCCGTGCATGTGCTGACGCGCGGCTCGCCGTGGCGAACCTTCATTCTGACCGCGCTCTACACCGGCGCAGTTCTCGTCCCTCACATCGGATTGCTGCTGGCGCTCGGCGGCCTCGCGGAAACGATCTTCGGCTATCGCCAGGCCGGAAAACCACCTGAAACCCCAACCTGAATTTCAATCAAACGCACACGAAAGGAAAACAACCATGCAAGTCATTCTGCTTCAACGCATCGGCCGGCTCGGCCAAATGGGCGACATCGTCAACGTCAAGGACGGCTACGCGCGCAACTACCTGCTGCCGCAGAAAAAGGCGCTCCGGGCGAACGAAGACAATAAGAAGGTGTTCGAGGGGCGCCGCGCCCAGCTCGAGGCCGACAACCTTGCCCATAAGGCAGAGGCCGAGGCCGTCTCCGCCAAGCTCGACGGCAAGTCGTTCGTCATCATCCGCGCCGCCGGCGATACGGGTCAGCTCTATGGCTCCGTCTCGACGCGCGACATCGCCGAAGTCATCACGGCGGGCGGCTTCACCGTCGACCGCAACCAGATTGCGCTCGAAAAGCCGATCAAGGCGCTGGGATTGACGCCGGCGAAGGTTCAGCTTCACCCGGAAGTCGTCAGCTCCGTGTCGCTCAACATCGCCCGCTCGCAGGACGAAGCCGACAAGCAGGCCCGTGGCGAGAACGTCGCCCACCTCAAGGAAGAAGCGCTCGAACTCGAGACCTTCAACCCCGACGCCGCATTCGATGAGGGCAAAGCTCCCGTCAGCGAATCGGAATCGGAAGCCTCCTGATCGTTCTGCCGGTTCGCAAACGCACCAAAAGCTTGGCCGTTGCCCGATTCGCACGGCCAAGCTTTTCCGTACCGACTGTTGATATCGGGGACGACATCAAGGTTGTATGCATCGTCCCACGGGACGCGCGCCGGAATCTGCTAGCGTCCGGCGCATGGCAGACCCCGCAATCCTTTCGACCGAGAAGCTCAAGCTAGCAACCTCGGCAACTGAGCCGCTGACGTTTCGTCAGCCTCCCCACAACCTCGAAGCCGAACAAGCCCTGTTGGGCGCGATCCTCGTCAACAACGAGGCGCTCGACCGCGTATCGAGCTTCCTCTCTCCCGATCATTTCTTCGATCCGCTGCACGGGCGCATTTTTGAAACGCTCGCAGCGCTGATCCACGCCGGCAAGACGGCGACGCCGATCACCGTCAAGACGTTCTTCGAGAACGCCGAGCCGATCGATTCGCACATGACGGTGCCGCAGTATCTCGGCCGCCTCGCCGCCAACGCGACGACGATCATCAACGCCGCCGAGTACGGCCGCACCATCTACGATATCGCGACACGGCGTTCGCTGATCGTCATCGGCGAAGACATGGTCAACGCCGCCTACGAGAGCGTCGTCGACAACGCGCCAAAGGCTCAGATCGAAGAAGCGGAAAGCCGGCTCTACTCGCTCGCCGAGCAGAACAAGTACGGCAAAGGCTTCGAGTCGTTTCGCTCGGCGCTGACGACGGCGATCGATATGGCGAACAGCGCCTTCCAGCGATCCGGGCATCTTTCGGGGGCGTCGACCGGCCTCGCGGATCTGGACAACAAGCTCGGCGGTCTGCAGCGCTCCGACCTCATCATCCTTGCCGGCCGGCCGTCGATGGGCAAAACCGCGCTCGCGACCAACATCGCCTACAACGTCGCCAAAGCCTATCGCGCCGAGCAACGGGCCGACGGTACGAGCGAAACGGTCGACGGCGGCATCGTCGGTTTCTTCTCACTCGAAATGTCGTCGGAACAGCTCGCGACGCGTATCCTCGCCGAGCAAGCCGAAATCAGCTCGGAGAAAATCCGCCGCGGCATGATCGACGAGAACGAGTTCCGCAAGCTCTCGGAAGTCGCCAACGAAATGTCGCGCATTCCCCTCTACATCGACCAGACGGGCGGCATCACCATCGCGCAGCTTTCCGCGCGGGCGCGCAAGCTGAAACGCCAGCACGGCCTCGACATGCTGGTCGTCGATTACTTGCAGCTTCTCGCGGGCTCGAAGGCGCGCAGCGACAACCGCGTCCAGGAGATCACCGAGATTACGACGGGGCTCAAGGCGCTCGCCAAGGAATTGAATTTGCCGATCATGGCGCTGTCGCAGCTGTCGCGCCAAGTCGAGAACCGCGAAGACAAGCGTCCGCAGCTCTCCGACCTTCGTGAATCGGGCTCCATCGAGCAGGACGCCGACGTCGTGATGTTCGTGTTCCGTGAGGAGTATTACATCGAGCGCACGAAGCCCGCCGAAGGAACGCCAGAATTCGCCGATTGGATGACCAAGATGAGCTTGGCGTCCGGCAAGGCCGAAGTCATCATCGGCAAACAGCGTCACGGTCCGGTCGGCACCGTCGAACTGTCGTTCGAGGGACAATTCACGCGCTTTGGCAATCTGGCCCGAGACTATATGGTGCCCTCGCATTGATGCGGCAGGAGACGGAAGGATCGAATGACGGTGAGCGCGCGCATGTCGGGACACCTTGCGAGCGCGACCGGTACGATCACCGTCGATCTGACGCGGGTCGCCGATAACTGGAAGGCATTGGCTGCGAAAGTCGCACCGGCCCGATGCGGCGCCGTCGTCAAGGCCAACGCGTATGGCCTCGGTGCCGAGCGCGTCATCCCAGCGCTGGCCCGCGCCGGCTGCTCGACATTTTTCATCGCGACGCCTGACGAAGCCGAAATCGCGCGCAAGCTCGCGCCGCGTGCCGAAATTTATGCGCTTGATGGTCTCGTTGGAAACGCCGCCGCTGCTTTTGCCGGTCAGACGGTGAAACCGGTTCTCTCAACTCTCGATGACGTCGTCGCATGGTCGGCGCTCTGTCAGGCGCGCGGCGAAACGCTTGCCGCGGCGCTCCATATCGACACAGGACTCAACCGTCTCGGATTGCCCGTGCGCGATGTCCGCCGGCTGGCCGCTGATCCGACGATGATGTCGGGCATCGGCGTCGAACTCCTCATGAGCCATTTGGCCTCTGCCGATAATCCGCGCGATCCGAAGAACCGCGACCAGCTCCTGGCGTTCGAGACGTTGTCAGCACTCTTTCCGCGAGCGCCGAGAAGCCTCGCCGCATCCGACGGCCTGATGCTCGGCCCCGCATACCACTTCGATCTCGTCAGGCCTGGATACGCCCTCTATGGCGGACAGGCCTCGCAAATGGCCCCCGCCCCCGTGAAGGCCGCCGTGTCGGTCGCGGCCCGTGTTCTCGCAGTGGCCGACGTTACCCCCGGAGAGACGGTCGGCTATTCCGCGACGTGGCGCGCCAAGCGGCCAAGCCGCATCGCGACGGTTGCCGCAGGTTATGCCGACGGCTTGCCGCGCGGCGCCAGTGCGTCGGATGGACGGCCGGGCGGTCACGTGATGATCGCGGGGCACCTCGCGCCCATCGTCGGCCGCATCTCGATGGATCTGACAACCGTCGACGTCACCGATCTCCCCGACGGCGCGGCAACGC
>DATBRP010000214.1:0-4833 GCA_036560245.1 Hyphomicrobium sp. | reverse complement strand
TTTCCGACGGACGCCTTGAAGTACTTGAGGGACAGGGGCTCGTCGTCGACGAACAGAATGGTCCCACCGCGGCCCGCGTCTGGTTCCGGCTTTACGATCATCTTCGGGTCCCGTCTCGTCGGTCGCTGGCGCAAAGAATGGGTCGTCTCGCAGCCAATCAAAAACCGGAGTGCGTTAAGGCGTTGCCAATAGGATTTTGGGCACCAAAAGGCGCTTCGTGGCCACCATATCAATTGCGGTGGAAGTGCTTTGAATCAATGCTTCATTGGTAGCAATTTTATGGGTAATCAGTGGTAAGATTAAATTTCTCTATCCAATCAGCACAGAGCGATACATTAGGCGGCGCTTGTTTCCGCAAGCAGCCAGCATCGGTCATACGCTCAAAAGCAGATGCTCGCGTTCCCAGGGGCTGATGACGCGCATGAATTCCTCGAACTCGCTGCGTTTCAGCGCAAGGTAAACATGGCAGAAGCGCTTGCCGAGAATTTCGTGCAGGGGAATGCTTTCCTCGAAATCCGTCAGCGCTTCGAGTAGGCCACGCGGCAGCTGATGATCATTGCGATAGGCGTTGCCGACGACGGCGGCGCGGGGTTCGATCGCGTTTTTCATTCCGAGATAGCCGCAGGCGAGGCTCGCCGCGAGCGCCAGATACGGATTGGAATCGGCCCCCGCGAGCCGGTTTTCGACGCGGCGGGCGGTGTCGGGCGAAATGGGCACACGCAGGCCGGCCGAGCGATTGTCATAACCCCACTCGACGTTGATCGGCGCGGCGCCGTTTGGAACAAGGCGGCGATAAGAATTGACGTACGGCGCGATAAGGCACATCGCGGAAGGCAGGTACGTCTGCTGTCCAGCGAGGAAGTTGAAGAAGAGTTTGCTCGGCTCGCCGTTGCCGAGGGTAAAGATGTTTCTGCCCGTCTTTATATCGACGACGCTCTGATGCACGTGCATGGCGCTGCCCGGCTCGTTGGCCAGCGGTTTCGCCATGAATGTCGCGTAGCAATTATGCGTGAACGCGGCTTCGCGAATGGTGCGCTTGAAGAGGAATACCTGGTCTGCGAGGTCGACCGGGTCGCCGTGGAGCAGGTTGATTTCGAGCTGCGCCGCGCCGCCTTCCTGGATGATCGTGTCGATTTTCAGATATTGCCGCTCGGCAAATTCGTAAATGTCGTCGACGATCTTGTCGTACTCGTCGACCGCGCCAAGGCTATAGGCTTGGCGGCCGGCTCCGGGCCGGCCGGAACGGCCCATTGGCGGTTCGAGCGGATAATCCGGATCAGGATTGGTTTTCGTCAGATAGAATTCGAGTTCCGGGGCGACGACCGGGCGCCAGCCCTCCTGAGCATAGAGTGCGATTACCCGCTTGAGGACGTTGCGCGGTGCGATCTCGACAGGGTCCCCGTTTTGCCATTGCGCATCATGGATGACCTGCGCGGTCGGGCTCGATGCCCAGGGAGCAGGTCGCGTCGTCGAAAGATCCGGCACCATCATCAGATCGCTTTCGGCATAAAGCTGCTGGCCGTCCTCCTCGAAGCCGACGTAGTCGCCGGTGATCGTCTGATGGAAGATCGAGATCGGAAGATGCACGGGATCGAGTTTGACGAATTTTTCCGCCGGCATCGTCTTGCCGCGCGCGACGCCGGCAATATCCGGGACGGCGCAGTCGACTTCCTCGATGCGATGTTGACGTAGCCAGTGGCGTAGCGTTTCGGGCGTCGAGCCGGCGCCGAATTCGCCATCCTCGCTGGGCGTCGCTCCGAGTGGGGCAGTCATGGTTGCACCTGGGTTCGTTCATCGCAGAGACGCGTCTCTGGCGATCCTCGATATGTAGGGCTCAAAGATTATGACAGCCGGCGGACTTAACCGAGCCCGCAGCGGCAGTCTCTATAGTCATCATAAACGCGACGCGACCTCAAGGCGACGGGGTGTGATGCCCCGTGGCATTTGTGCTTCGACCGTAGGCACGTTAATCGTGCGGCCATCATGACAGCTCAAGGCTATATTTCATCGTACTACACGACGACTGCGAACGACCTGACGCGCTATCCGGCGCTCGAAGGCACGGTCAAGGCGGACGTGTGCGTCATTGGCGGAGGGTTCTCAGGCGTCGCGACGGCGTTGACGATGGCCGAACACGGTCGCTCCGTCGTGCTCGTCGAGGCCAACCGGATCGGCTGGGGCGCGTCGGGCCGTAACGGCGGTCAGATGATCGCGGGCATCAGTGGCGAGGCCACAATTGAGCGGCAGCTCGGCACCGCCGGGGCCAAACTTGTTCGCGACATTTGCTACCTCGGCAACGACATCATCGAAAAACGGGTCGCCAAATATGGCATCGCCTGCGATTTGAAGCACGGCTGGATGGAGGTCGCGACCCGCCCCCGCCACATGGCGGCAATCCGCAAGCACGTTGAGCAGCGTGTCGCGGAAGGTGAGGGCGACCATCTTGAGATCGTCGAACCTGAGGCGATGCCGCGCGTGCTCGGCACTTCCGCGTATCACGGTGGTTTCATCGACCGACGCAGCGGTCATTTGCATGGATTGAATCTTTGTCTTGGCGAGGCGCGCGCCGCGGCTAGCCTCGGTGTCAGGATTTTCGAGGATACGCGCGCTATCGCGCTCGAAGGCGGTGCGAAGCCCTGGGTCAAGACGGAGCGCGGCCGGATCGAAGCGTCGACCGTCGTCATCGCGGGCGAGATTTTCGACCGCTTCGATCAACCGAGGCTCAAGGGTCTGATGCTGCCAACCGGCAGCTACATCATCGCGACGGAGCCGTTGAGCGAGGCAGTCGCGGCCGCAATCAATCCGCAAGATCTTGCCGTTGCGGACAGCAACGTCGTGGTCGACTATTTTCGCTTGTCAGCTGATCGGCGCATGCTTTTTGGCGGCCGTTGCAACTATTCAAACCGCGATCCGAGCGACATTGGGGCTTCGATCCGGCCGCGCATGGTGGAAATTTTTCCGCAGCTCGCGGACGCAAAAATCGACTTCGCATGGGGTGGGCGCATCGCCATCGTCGTCAACCGGGTGCCGGCGATCGGGCGCTTGGCGCCGAACCTCTTTTTTATGCAGGGTTACTCTGGGCACGGCGTCAACGCTTCGCATATCGCGGCGAATATTGTTTCGGATGCGATTTGCGGGACGACCGAGAAATTCGATCTTTTTGATCGCATCCAGCACACGCGCCTGCCGCTGAGTGACCAGTTCGGCAACCCGATGCTGGCGCTCGGGATGCTCTACTATCGTTTGCGCGATCTGCTTTAACGACCTACCAGCGCAGAAACCGCGAGCCGATCAGGGCGCCGAGGGCGGTCATCAGAACGAAGCCGATCGTGTACCAGGCTGCCAGAAACAGCGGGCTATCGTCCGGGCAATGGCTGGCATAAAGCGTCGCCCCAATCCCGGCCGAAAGCAGTCCGCCCACCGCGCCGGCGATCGTTGGGTCGACCGGCGCGCCGCGACGAAGTGCATAAAAAATTGCGGCCAATGGCGCCAGCGAGAGGAGCGGGATGATGATCATGCACGGCACTGCATTGTGTCCCATCATTCGAGCGTGCCAAGCATCGGCAGGTACCGATGCGAGTTCCAGCAGAATGGCTGCCAATAGGAGAAGTGGCGCCAGGGCAAGCCACCAGAGGTTATTTCCAGGCTGGAAATCGGGACGCGAAAGTCCGCGCACGAGAAGGAACGCTGGAATTATCACGCTCATCGTCAGCACGAACTTGAAGATGAAGCGGATCGACGTGGCGATCGAGTCCATAAAATTGCCGCGTATGCCAAGTGCCCAGAGAAACAGAAGAGTTGAGACCAAAGCGCCCACGCCGACCGCTAGCGCAACCGTCTGCGCGATCGGCGGCTCGACGCTCTTGGCGTCGGCGGCAAGGGCTTTGATGAGGTCGTCGGTCTTCATTGTACTTTCTCTTGATAGGTATCGGCGAGCGTCTTCAAACTGCGATGCAGAGCGACGCGGACGGAGACCTCAGTCATGCCGAGGCGGTCGGCAACGTCGCGCGCAGAATGCCCGTCAATGCTGATCGCCTGGACGATCTCGCGATTGCGCTGGGAAAGTCCGTTTAAAACTCGTGCCACGTCGTGTGCGTCGATCGATGCCTGCTGGTCTTCGCCTTCAATGTCGAATTGCGTCAGGTCGATCGACACTTCGGGACGACGGCCGCGCCGGCGCAGATCGTCGATCATCTTATTGCGTGCGATCGCCAGCACCCACGGCCCGAGCGGCATCGACGGGTCCCAGGTATGTCGTTTCAGGTGAATGGCGAGCAATACTTCCTGCACCACGTCCTCGACATCGTCACGCGCAACGCCGACACCGGCAAAGCCGCGCCGCACGACCCCTCTCAAAAGCCGCGAAAGATCTGCAAGAAGCATACGGTAAGCGGCTTCGTCGCCCGCGATCGCGGCGCGCATCAGCTTCGACCATTCCGCGTCTCGAGCCTTCCGGTCCAAATTCACGCCTTCAAGAAGTTTTCGCCAGCGGAGACCAAAACGTTACATGCGCGGCAGCGGCCCGATGGCACGGCGCTTTGCACGCCGCATATGGCAGAGGCGCGGGGCAGTCCGCAAGATGGCGGAGGCAGGGAGGTCGGGTGGCCGGCTCAGCCCGCGGGGAGCCAGATCCACAGAATGACGACGTACGTCAGCCCGTGCAGGAACTGGTCGAGGCCCAGTGCGCACCAATACTGGCGATCGGCGAACTTCCAGCCGTAGTAGCGGACGATCTGCTCTTTAGCCCAGTCGATATGATAGTGGACGACGAATTCGGCCATCAGAAGGGTGAGCGCGAGGGCCACCCCGCCCGTCGGAAAGAGCAGGAAAACG
>DATBRP010000213.1:0-1913 GCA_036560245.1 Hyphomicrobium sp. | reverse complement strand
ACGACCAGCAGGAGCGGAAACAGCACGTAACGCCATTTGCCGACGCGCTCGGACGGCAGCCATAAATAATAACGCGCGAGAGCTGCGACGAGCGCGAGCTTCATCAATTCAGAGGGTTGGAACGAGACCGGGCCGATGTCGATCCAGCGTTTGGCGCCAAGCGCCTCGACGCCGAAGAACGGCACCAGCACCAGCATTACGAGCGCGATGATGTAAGCCGGATATGCGAGCTTGACCCAGACTTCGAGACGGACGAGCGCCATCGCGACAACGATCGCCAGCGCAATCAGGAAGCGCAACGTGTGGCGCTCGGCCCAAGGCTGAAACGATCCGCCCGAAACGGAATAAAGCGTCACGGTTCCGACCGCGGCAAGCAGGCAGGTGGCCAGCAGTACCGGCCAATGCACGCGGCGCAATTTTTCCGCGACGGTAAGGGGGCGGCCGCTATTCCAGGTGCTGTAGAAAGCCATTTAGCCCGCCGTTTCGCTTGCGTTTTTATGCGACGCGGCGCCGTCGCCCGCCGCATCCTTGCCAGTGCGCGCGCGATCATCGCGGTCGAGGACGAGGTTCAGAATGTCTCGCGCCAATGGTGCTGCCGTCATCCCTCCGGCGCCGCCGTGTTCGATGACGGCTGCCATGGCGTAACGCGGCGCCTTTGCCGGCATGTAGGCGACGAACAACGCGTGATCGCGCTTCGACCGTTCGAGATTGTCCTCCGCCGTCTCGCCCGTCAGCATGCTGATTTGCGACGTTCCGGTTTTTCCGGCGACCGTCGGGCGGCCTTCGCCGAGTTTGGCTTTTTCGCCCGTGCCGCCCTCGTCATTCACCGCCGCGATCATGCCGCCACGTACAACGTCGAGATGCGCGGCATTGACGGAGAGCGCCGCGAAATTCTGCTTGGGCGATTGCGCATCTGACTTCTTGATCGACGGAACGACGCCCAGGCCACCGGCGATGCGCGCTGTCATCAACGCAAGTTGTAACGGCGTCGCCTGAACGTAACCCTGCCCGACGCCCGTCAGCAACGTGTCGCTGCCGAGCCAGGCGGCGTTCAGGTTGCCGCGTTTCCAATCGGGATCGGGGATCACGCCGGCCTTTTCATCGGTAAGCCCGAAGTCGTAGACGGCGCCGAGCCCGAGTCTTCGAGCGGTTTCCGCGATTTTCGCGATGCCGGCGCGGCGCGCCATCTCGAAAAAGAATACGTCGCACGAGCAGCGGATGGCATCGTGCATCGTGAGATCGCCGTGCCCTGACGGCTTCCAACATGGATATGTCCGATCGGCGAATTCGTAGTGGCCGTTACAGACGACATGCTCATCAGGCGACACGACGCCCGCGCCGAGGGCAGCGAGCGCGGTGACGATCTTGAAGGTCGAACCCGGCGCGTATTGTCCGGAAATGGCGCGATTCAGAAGCGGCTTGTCGTCCGCCGCCGTCAGCTTCTGCCAATCGGCTTCCGAGATGCCGCCGGCTATGCTGGCCGGATCGAAACCCGGCACCGAATTCGAGGCGACGATCTCCCCGGTTTGCACATCGAGCACGACGGCGGCCGCGAGGCGCTCCTTTTCCAGCCGCTTCCAAATCGCTTGCTGCAAATCGCCGTCGATCGACAATGTAACGTCGCGGCCGTGCACAGGTTCGACCGTTTCGAGATTGCGCACGACGCGGCCGCGGGCATCGACCTCGACTTTCCGTGTGCCACCCGAGCCCCTGAGATCGCTTTCAAACCCTGCTTCGGCCCCATATTTTCCGACGCGCATATCAGGCAGGCGGAGGACGGCGGCGTCGTTGACGGCGAAGCGGTCGACATTGCCGACGAAGCCGACGACGTGGCCGATCGAAGCTCCGCCATGATAACGCCGCCGCCACGCAATCTCCGTTCCGATACCGGGAAGGCTTGGGGCGAAGAGATT
>DATBRP010000212.1:0-10939 GCA_036560245.1 Hyphomicrobium sp. | reverse complement strand
GAGGCCGTCGCCGAGATCGCACCCTTCTCACGTAAAGCCGAGCAGATCACGGAACATGTGCGCATGCGTCTTGCGTCTCAGATCTGCGGTGACTTGAGCGAGAACAATTATCTGAAAGTCGTGCGGCTCGGAAATCGCTGGGACGTTGCTTTCCACCAGGCCTTGAAGCGCGACAACAAAGGGGATGTGGTCGAATTCGACATCGATCCGCGCCTCATCGAGCAATTCGGCGCCGATCTCGGCCGCGTCGTGCAACCGCTCATGGACGCCGGCCATCAGTTCGTCCTGGTTACGGCGGCGGAAACACGACCCTACGTTCACACCGTCACCGAGCGGCTCTACGGTACGCTGCCGGTGCTCTCGCATCTTGAAATCAGCCGTGGCGTACAGATTCAGTCGCTCGGCGCGGTTTCATGATCGAGTTCACGCACGAAAGCATTCTGGTACCGCTGATCGTATTCTGCCGCGTCGGCGCGTGCTTCATGGTGCTTCCGGGCTTTTCAAGCGAGCGTATTCCGGTCCAACTCCGTCTCTTCGTTGCGATCGCAATATCGCTCGCCATAACGCCACTTATTTACGACGACGTTCGGCCCCTGACAGCAGGCCCCTCAGACCAACTCCTCGTCATCATCGTCACGGAAAGTCTCGCCGGCTTGTTTCTAGGCTTCATGGTGCGGATCTTCTTCCTGGCGCTTGAATTCGCGGCGATCAGCATGGCCAATTTTGCGGGCTTTGGTTCAGCGTTCTCGCATGCAGTCGAGGGTAATGATCCTTCGACGCCGTACTCGGCGTTCGTGACGACGCCCGCCGTAACGCTATTCTTTATCACCGGTCAGCACATCAACGTCATAAGGATGCTGAAAAACTCGTACGCGACGTTGAAAGTGGGGTCGCAATTTGCTGCTCCTCCGGACCTTTTGATGATCGTTAATACGTTTGGATCGGCATTCAAGCTGACGCTGCAGCTCAGTGCGGCGCTCGTTGTCTATTCGATCATGGTGAACCTCGCCTTCGGCTTCCTCAACAAGATGATTCCCCAGATCCCATCCTACTTTGTATCGACACCATTTGTTTTGCTCGGCGGCCTCGTCATTCTGTTGCAGATCGACAAAACGATGCTCGAGATATTCTCCTCGCTCGTGACGCAGGCGATCACGCATCTGGGACAAAATGGCTAGATCGACGAAGAAGCTCCGTCGCCTCGTGGATGTTTTCCAAGACCTTGAGACCGTCGAGCGGGTGCGGGTTGGCGAGCTGACACAGGAGATGAACGCCCTGCGCACGACGCAGGAGGATATTCTTAGAAGTCTGGACGACCCTTCATCCCCCAGCGGTCTATTCGAGGCGCTGCTTTCGAGCCGTGTCGGCCGCATAGAACGCCGCCTGCAACTGCTAGCCCGCGAACACGAAATCGCGCTCAAGCGGTATGTAGAGGCGGCGGCGAGAGGCCGAAGCGCCGTTCAATTGCTTGCCAAAGCGCGCGGCGAAGAAGACCGCAAGTTCGAACAGGCCGAACTTGAGGCGCTGCTGGAGTTCCAAGGGGCCGTGGCCGCGCAAGGCCGGGGTAAGTCTCCGCGTTCAAGCTGAGCCGATCTTTTTTATTCGCAGTGATACTTGCCAATGCCCGCCGTACTCCAAGCTTCGGCTACCGATCTGGCTACCTGGACGGTTAGACAAACGGTCCAATTGCCAGCGTCTGACGCTGCCAAAGGCGCGGCGCATACCGCCCCGAACGGTCAATCGAGCAAACACGCTGCCAATAGAACAAAAGATGTCGGTCAACAGTTCGAGGCACTTTATCTGCGCCAGATGCTGGAAGCATCCATGCCTAAGGATTCGGAAGCGCTGTTTGGTAAGGGCACTTCGGGAACGATGTGGCGCTCGATGCTGGCCGATAGCCTGGCGACCGCACTCTCCAAGAGCGGGACGATCGGCATTGCGAAGATGGTCATGAAAGCGGAAACCGAGCGAGCTAGGGAAAAGTAAAATGAGCGCCTTTGCACTTGAGGCTAAGGCCAAAGTCAAGCTTCCTCTGTCGTCAACGCCGCTTGCCGGAGTTGCATCAGGCGGGCCACGCCGGTCTGCCTCAACGCCGCGCGGTGGCACCAACGACCCCGAAGCCACCCGAGCGGTGGTCATCACGATCATCCGGCGCATCGAAAGCTACCTCGACGAAGAGACGACTGCCCTGATCGACCCGCTCAAGTTTGATTTCAAGGCCTCCAGCGACCGGAAAAGCCAGGGCCTCCTCGACCTCAATCAGGCGCTTCGACGACTTCAGCAGACCGACGTCAATGCCGATCTGCAGGTTCGACTGGGGACCTTCCGCGAAAAGCTCGCCGGCAATCTGCGCAAGATTCGCCTACATCTCGATGCCGTCAAAGAAATCGTCTCCATGCTTTCCGATGCGATCCAGCACGCAGAATCCGACGGTACCTATACGCGCAACATTGGGCCGTACAGGAATGCGCTGTGATCCGGATGATCATCCTCAGCATCGTGGCGTGCCTCTCGACCGTCGGCGGCGTCTACGGTGCCGTCGCATGGAAGACAAGTGCACGGGACGCCACGGGCAAGGATGAACAGCCGAAATTGCAAATCCTGAAGACGCCGATGGTCAGCGTGCCGATCATGTCGGATGGGGAGGTTCTTGGATATGTGGTGGCGCGGCTGAACTTCACTGCGGATTCCGATCTCCTGAAGGCAAGCTCAGTTCAGCCGGAGGCCTTCGTCGCCGACGAGGCCTTCAGACTCATTTATGAAACGACGCCGAAAGACATCAAGACGGGCCGCAAGCAGGCGCTCAAAGAGCTGACTGCGAATATCATTGCCGGCACCAATAAACGGCTCGGCCGCGATGTCGTCAAAGACGTCATGATCGACAGTTGGACCTATCTTTCAAAACAAGACATGATGAGAAACAATGAGCGCACTCGATAGCGACTTCGGATTCGAGGCAGTTCTGCGAAGGTCGGCCGCGGCCGCTGCCTACAGGCTCCGTTCCGACGATGAGGCAATGGACGATCGCGAGACGATGCGGCCGGCGGCAAGCGGTGTCACCGCCTTTTCCGTTTTTGCAGGTCTCGGCATCATCTCGGCCTGCGTATTCGTAACC
The DNA here is from genome assembly GCA_036560245.1 of Hyphomicrobium sp. GTDB lineage: Bacteria > Pseudomonadota > Alphaproteobacteria > Rhizobiales > Hyphomicrobiaceae > Hyphomicrobium_B. Next base: position 7,824 of record DATBRP010000212.1, on the reverse strand, counting down.
GGCTATTCGGCGCTTCTGTCCGATACGCCCGCCATATGGATTCACCGCCTGATGGCGCTGACCGTGGCGCAGAGCATTATTATAGCCGCTGTGGCGATGAAATTGCTGCCGCTCATCGAGCGCCGGCGTCTTTCGGTAAGCATTGCTTCGACGGCTGGGCGGCGCTCAGAAGCGTTGCTCGACCAGCGCAACTTCGCTCCGGAGTCGCTAGCACCCATTCCGGCGCCCGCGCCTCGAAAACCCGTGATCGGCGGCAAGCTCGCCGGGCGCGAGTTCCTGGAATTCGACGACGGCTCGGTTGAGATCAATACGCTCGTAGGGCGCCGGCGCTTCGTGTCGCTTGACGCCGCGCGTGAATTCGTCGGCGCGTAGGGTCGCTCAGCCGGTCAGCGCAAAATCGTCGAAGTCTCCAGATCCGGCTTGCACCGGTTCGGCGCCGTCGCCTTTACCGTTCAGACGGTCGCTGAGTTCAGCAAGTTTGACGCTGCGCGAGGCCTCTGCAACATCGATTTTCCATTCGGGCGACGAGAGCTTCGAGACGCCGTTCAGGTAGTCGGCAACGGCCTCCAGGCCTTGCGCTATCCGATCGAGAGATTGTAACTCGTAGAGCGAATGCGAACCGCCGAAGGCTCCCGCAACCACCAGATTACCGATCAGTTCCTGAAGGTCATTGATGCCGTCGGAGAGCAGGCGGACTTCATGGCTCGCCGTCGTAAGGACTTCGGGAATAGGGGCGAGAACGACCGCACTGCCGTTGGCTTGATCCTTACCGTCGCACATAACTTCGTCCCCACTTTGCACTAGAAATCAGAACAATTCGAGTTCGCCAGCGTTGCTGACGATGGCGGCAGCCGGAGCGGCAACCGGCCGCTCGTTCTCCGTGGTGCCTGCGAGTAGAATTTGGCGGGCGCGGCCCGAGACAGGCCAATACTGTATTCTGCGGCCCTGCAATCCGCCGGTACTACCGCCGACGCACGCGATACCTTCATCGCGCAGAAAGCGCTCTGCAAACTCGACGTTGCTCTTCCCGATGTCGTTGTGTCCGCGCACGGTGCGAGCCCCACCGAAAATCTTTGCTTCCAGCCGCTCGCGACGAGCGCCGGTTTTGAGTAATCCGTTCACGAGCAATTCCATCAGATGGACGCCCATGCGTTCCGCCTCGCCGGGTTTTGACCGGCCGGTTCCAGGCAGCAGAAAATGATTGATACCGCCGACGCCAGCCAAGGGATCGCGAATGCAAGCTGCGACGCACGATCCCAGGATCGTCGTTACCATGACGTCCTTATCGTCAGCGACGAAGAATTCGCCCTGAATGATATGAACGCGGTTGCCCTTTTTCAGTGCTGAAGTCATGTCAGCTTTCCGACCACGGCCTCGATGCACGTCTTCAGTGCCGGAACAGTGAAAGGCTTGGCGAGAAAATTGTTGAGGCCCCACTTCTTGCCTTCATCGATCAATGCCTTGTCACCTTTTCCCGTCACCAGGATGAAGCCGACCTTACTGGTGGGTGCGTGCTGGCGTAGAGCACGCAAAAGCTGGAGCCCGTCGATTTTCGGCATGTTGAAGTCGGATATGACCAGATGGCACGGGCTGGTCATCATCATTTTGAGCGCCTCTTCGCCGTCCTTGGCGACTTTGAACGATTTCAGTCCAATCTGATCAAGGCCATCTACGATGAGTGCGCGGCTGACGGACGTGTCATCCACCACCATGATCGACAATTGCTGCATTGAGGGCATGGTCGGCCTCCTAGTGTTTTTTGATCGTTGAAGTTTCTGTCATTATGGCTGCAGCCAGCCGCTCGAGCGGCAGCTGCTTCTCTACAGCGCCGAGGTCGAACGCAGCCTTCGGCATTCCGTAAACGATACAGCTCGATTCGTTCTGACCGAATGTTCGCGCTCCGGCCTTGCGCATCGATAGCAGTCCGGCCGCGCCGTCGCGGCCCATGCCGGTCAAGATAAGACCGACGGCGTTGCGAGCGCATGCGCGGGCCACGGATTCGAACAAGACATCGACAGATGGGCAGTGACCATTGACCTTGTCGCCGGGTTTCAGGCGGCAATGCAAATCGGATGCGCTCGATACTTCCAAATGCAGTGAGCCACCGGGGGCCAAGAAAATATGCCCCGGCTGCATCTTCGCGCCGGTCGTCGCTTCTTGAACCTTCGCCGCGCAAACCCTATCGAGCCGGCTGGCAAAGCTGCGCGTGAAGGCTGGCGGCATGTGCTGCGCGATGACCGTCGGCGGGCAATTTTCGGGGAAATGCGACAGGAGTTCAATCAACGCCTCGACACCACCCGTCGACGCGCCGATCGCTAGCACACGCCCGTCGGACGCATACTTATCCGGCGCGGCGTGCGTCTCCGATGGAACGTTTTGGCGTTCATCCCTGAGGGGGCGAACGCGCGCCGAAGCGGCAATTTTGACCTTAAACGGTAGTTCCTCGAAATTGTGCTCGTTGCCGGGGCGTGGCTTCTCGATGCAATCGACGGCGCCGATTTCGAGGGCGCGCACGGTTTCGTCGGCGCCTCTGCTCGTCAGCGTGGACACCATGATGACCGGCGTCGGCCGCAGTCTCATTATTTTTTCAAGAAACTCGAGGCCGCTCATGTTCGGCATTTCGACGTCGAGCGTGACGACATCGGGATTGAGCGCCTTGATCGCCTGGCGCGCCCGAAGAGGATCTTCCGCTTGCCCCACCACTTCGATGTCCGGATCCTGCGACAGGGCTGTCGTAATCAAGCCGCGCATTGTCGAGGAATCGTCGACTACCAAAACTCTGATTTTTTTCATTGCCGCACACCGGATTTCTTGCGGTAGGTCGTGATGCCGTCAGCTTGCAACATATCGACAGCCGATCCGGATACCCGTTCGGAATGGCCGATATAAAGCGCGCCGTCATTCACGATGAGGTTCGACAATCGTCTCCAGATCATTCCCTGCGTGTCGCGATCGAAATAAATCACGACGTTGCGGCAGAAAATGGCGTCGAACGGCCCCTTGCAGGGCCATGTGCCCATTAAATTGAGTTCGCGGAACGAGACGAGCGAACGTGCCGCCTCGCAAACGCGCATACCCTCCGGCTCGCCGGAAACGCTCTCAAGCCACTTGCTCCGTAAGTTCTGTGGAACGTCCGCCAGCTCTTCCTTTCGGTACAGCGCTTTTTTTCCGTGCGCGACGACATGTGGATTGAGGTCTGTCGCTAGAATACGCACGTCGCGTTCCGCAGCGTCGGGAAATACGGAAAGCACCGTCAGCGCCATAGAATAGGGCTCTTGCCCCGTCGAGCACGCCGCCGACCAAAGTCTCAACCGGCCGCCCTTGCGCACCTTGTCTGCAAGGGGCTCCAGAATGTTCTTGCGCAGATGCTCGAAGTGATGTGGCTCTCTGAAAAAGCGCGTCACGTTCGTCGTCAGCGCCGCAATCATGTGACCGCGTTCTTCGTCGTTGCCGCGGACCGTGGCGCAATACTCAGCGAACGTCGCGAGGCCAAGGCTTCTCAAGCGCTTTGCCAGACGCGAGTAGACAAGCGTCGCCTTCGACTCATGCAGGTCGATTCCAGCCTCGGTCTTCGCGATGTCCGCAATCACACGGAAATCCGCTACCGAAAACTCAAACTCGCCCGTGACGAGAGCTTGCGACGGTCTCGTCGATGAACGTTGTGCCGCAGGTGTCATGCGGCTGCCTTCGCACTGATCGGTAGAACGCTATCCAGCGTCACGATGCTGATCATGCGGCCTTCGACGGCATAAACACCTTTGACGAAGGTCTTAGCCATATCGGACGCGATATCCGGCGTCGGCTGCATCGAAGCTTCCGACGAGGTAAGGATATCGGACACCGCGTCAACCAGGAGGCCGACGATCTGCTGATGGATGTGAACGACGATGATGACGCTGCGTGGTGTCGGCTCGGTCAATCCCAGACCGAACCGCATCGCCAGATCGACGATGGGAAGGACGGCACCGCGCAAGTTGATGACGCCGCGGACAAACGGTGGCGCGTGCGGCAACGGCGTTGCCGGCGTCCAACCGCGAATTTCACGTACGCCCATAATGTCGACGCAGAAATCTTGCGCGCCAACGCGGAAAGCAACGAATTCACTGTTTGCAGAGTTGGCTGTCAGCCCGTTGTTTTCCACGACGGCTATCCTTCTGTTCCATAGTGCAGTTCGCTGGCGAGCGGATCGTTGAAAGTTCTCGTTACCAGCGCGTCAACGTCGAGAATAAGTGCGACGCGTCCATCCCCGAGGATTGTCGCGGCTGCGATTCCAGCGACGGTGCCGTAGTTTGCTTCCAAACTTTTGATAACCACCTGACGCTGATCCTGGATTGCGTCGACCAGCAGCGCGTTGCGCGCACCGCCGCCAGTCTCGACAAGAATCGCGACGCTATTCTCCGGCTTCGCCGCGACATCCCGGAATCCGAGTTGAGTTCCGACGTCGATGAGCGGCACGAATGTGTCTCGAATGGACATGACCAAGCCATCGGCGCCGAGCCCGTGAATGTCGTTTTTCTTGGGTTTCAAGGTTTCGACGATCGCGGTCAGCGGAACGACGAGTGTTTGTCCTGCGACTGAAACGGCCATGCCATCGAGAACGGCGAGTGTCAGCGGCAAACTCATCGAGAACGTCGAACCCAGCCCAGGGCGAGACGAAATCGAAATGCGCCCGCCAAGTGCCAGGATGGACCGTTTGACGACGTCCATGCCGACGCCTCGGCCGGAAATGCTCGAGATGGTGGCGGCCGTCGAGAAGCCAGGAAGAAACAGCAGATTGTCGATATCGCTATCGGAAAGCTGCACGTCTGGTGCGATCAACCCCTTCTTGATTGCGGACGCGCGCACCTTGGTCCGGTTGATGCCGGCACCATCATCGGAGATCTCGATGACGATGCGGCCCGAACGATGTGCCGCCGACAGCCGAACCATGCCTTCTGCGGGCTTTCCCGCAGCGAGGCGTTCTTCCGGCGATTCTATTCCGTGATCGACAGCGTTACGGATCATGTGCGTCAGCGGTTCGGCCAAGCGCTCGACGACGGTCTTGTCGACTTCCGTCGCCTCGCCGTCTGTTTTGAGACGCACTTCCTTGCCCGTCGCATCCGCCACCTCGCGGACCATGCGCGACATGCGCTGGAACAGCGGCTTCACGGGCTGAGCGCGGATCGCCATGACGCTTTCTTGGATCTCGCGCGTAAGCTGCTCGAGTTCCTCAAGGCCGATGACAACGGAGGATGATCCCGCAAAGTTTGCTTCGACGACTCGCTGCGACAGCATCGCTTGGTTGATCACAAGCTCGCCGACGAGGTTGATCAGGCGATCGACGCGATCAAATTCGACTCGAATGGTTGTCTGCGTAGGCACGGCAACAGCCGATGCTTTGGCGTCCGGCTTCGCCGTCTCGACGGCGTGCAGCGGGGCGACGACTGGTTCAGCGCTTGCGGGTTGGGAGTTGTGCGCGTCCGGCGTCGGCTCGGCTGCCGTCTCAATGACCTGAGCCGGCATTTCCGCCTCTGCCTCGGGTTCTGCGGCAGGCGGGGTCCCGAGAGCTTGAGCCAAGAGCGCCGCGATATCTGCGTCCGAAACCTCCGGCTGGCCGTCAGTTTCGATGCTCAGATCGGCTTCGCCTTCGACGAACTCGAAAACTTCGCGCACGGCCTCGATTTCGAGCTCGGACGAGAGCTGGATAGACCATGACAAATAGGCGCCGTTGGGGTCGAGTGCGTCGAGCCCCGGCACCGCGGAAGCATCGCAGGTCGCCTGAACGGTACCTAGACGGCTCAATTCGCGAAAAACGAGCACCGTCTCATTTGCATTGACATAGAGTTCGGGCCGCGGGCTGAAATTGATGCGATACTCGTGCGCCCGCGTTTCCGGAATAGCCGGCGCATCAGACGCGATATCGGAAAATCCAAAATCGATTACCGCCGGCTGGAAATCGATGACTTCCTCGACTTCTTCTACGCCATCGATAACGGTCAGCGCTTTAACATCGGCAGCAACGCCAGCGTAGCCAGCCTCGTCAACCTCCCGGCCGTCGCGCGACGCTTCGACCAGATCCGCCAGAACGTCGGCGGCTCGGAGCATGATCTTCATCATTTCGGGCGTCGGCGTGAGCTTACCGCTGCGAACATGATCGAGTGCCGTTTCGAACGCATGAGCGAACTGCACCAGTGCCGAAAGCTTGAACGCGCCTGCGCCGCCCTTGATCGAGTGCACGGCGCGGAAAACCGCATTCACCGTCTCGGAATCGGCGTTACCTTCGTCCATTGCAAGCAGGCCGATCTCCATCTCGGAGAGCTGCTCCTCGCACTCCTGAAAGAACGTCTGCCGAATTGCTGCCATTGAATCCACGGGCGTCACTCCACCGTCGTGTTATGCTGCGACGCGTCGAATGGCGGCGATGAGCTTCGTCGGCTCAAAGGGCTTGACGATCCACCCCGTCGCGCCGGCCTCTTTGGCCCGCATCTTTTTTGCCGAATCGCTTTCAGTGGTCAGCACGAGAATGGGAACCTTGCGATAGCGGCTGTCTTTGCGCACTGCCTCGATAAGACCGAAACCGTCCATCTTCGGCATATTGATATCCGTTACGATGACGTCCGGAGAGGACGTCTGAAGGACTTCGAGACCATCGACACCGTCAACGGCTTGCAGAACGTTGAATCCCGCCTCGGCGAGCGCCATTCTGAGCATGTCGCGCATCGTGCGCGAATCGTCGACGGTCAATATCGTTTGCGTCATTGGCTTGATCCTTCGAGCAATAGGTCTGCGTGCGCTAATCCGACGAGCGCAATCGTATCGAGAAGCTCAGGGCTTGAATTCGTCACGCGATAGCCGTGTCCATCCGCCTGCCATGTCCGCGCCGCCGCGATGAGAACTTGCAGCGACTGCGCGCCGACACGACGAACCTGACTTGCGTCGACGATGATCGCGTTGCCACGGCGCGCCAGAAGCATGTCCCTAACGACCGTAACAGCCGAAGAATCGAGGCAATCCGGCAACATCAGCGCCTGCGAATCTGATTCCGTGGCTGCAACAGCCACGGCGATCTCCGCAGTCTCCTCTGTGCCAATGTTGACCTCGGTGGAGTGGGCAGTGCCGGACAATTCCAACGCCGCCGCCTTATTCACCTTGGTCGATTTCTTGGGATTGGGCTTTCGCTTCCGGCTCGACGCAGCAGTTTTTTGCTTCGCGCGCGGCATTTAAAATTCCTCCCAGCCAGCATCCGCGCCGGCGGTGCTGTGCGAGCGCGAGCTGCCATTAGCGGCTACTTTCAGCTTGGGAGCTGGACGTGCTGCTCGTGCAGCCGGTTTGGGGGCCTCGCGTCGAGACGATATTTCGACGACAGTCTCGTCACCCGTCTTGAACCGGCTGACCAGGTGAGAGAGTTCATCCGTCTGCTGTGCAAGCGTCTGAGTTGCGGCTGTCGCCTGTTCGACCATGGCGGCGTTCTGCTGCGTGACCTGGTCCATCTCGTTGACGGCGGTGTTCACCTGCTCAAGACCGTGCGCCTGCTCATTTGCGCTCGTCGCGATGTCCGTGACGATCGTGTTGATCTCGGCGACCTGCGTAACGATACGCGTCAAAGCGAGTCCCGTTTCGCCGACAAGCTGCACACCCTGAGCAACTTGCCCAGTCGATGCCGAGATCAGACCTTTGATCTCCTTGGCGGCTTCGGCCGAACGCTGCGCAAGTGCGCGGACTTCGGATGCAACCACCGCGAAGCCGCGGCCCGCGTCGCCTGCACGTGCGGCTTCGACGCCGGCGTTCAGTGCGAGAAGGTTCGTCTGGAAGGCGATTTCGTCGATCACGCCGATGATCTGGCTG